>JACPCE010000019.1 GCA_016179945.1 Candidatus Woesearchaeota archaeon
AGCAACTAATCTTGCATTCAATTTTGTAGCCATTATTCCAACTAAGCTCAAAATGGTTTCATCAGAGCCTTCTCTCTTTAAAGATTCAATATAATTTCTTGCAGTCTTTCCACCACCAGTAACAATAACTACTTTATAATTTTTAAGTAATTTTCTGACAAAAAGTTTAAACTTATGCAAGTAATTGTAATTAACAACATTAGGAACTATTAAGCTCCCGCCTAAAGAAAAAACTACAACTCTCTTTTTCATAAACAAATTAAACAATCATTTAGTAAATAAAAGTTTCTAATCAACAGTAAACAATTCAGAATCATGATCAACATCAAATAAACCAATCCTTGCTCCAGCATCTAGCCAAGCGTGAGCATAGCTTAAAGCAGCAAGAGAATTTACAAAATCACCTTTGTCTCTAAAATACCCAGCATCACTAAAATATCTCCTAGCCATGTCTAAAAAATCCTCAGCTGCTTCTTTATGGTTGATTTTAAAGTCTTTATTTATTTTAATTTTCTTTAAAGCTCTTGCAGTTAAATCAAAATATCTATCTAATTTTGAGTTTGTTACTTCTTTCATAAAATTAAAGTGAATAAAAAGAATTAAAAGTTTTTCTAATTAAACATATTAAATAATCCCCCTTTTGGCCTATCGTCACTAGAACTTTTTTGCTGGTGTCTTACAAATTCATTTTCAGACGTTGTTCTCTCATGTTCTTTAATGCTTTCTTGCACTCTTCTTTTCCAGTCATCAATGTCTTCTTTCGTAGCCTTACCATACTCAACAGTACGATTGTCTTTTCTAATGCCTTTGCTTTTTAATTCGTCTAGTTTTCTCTGTCCCATAATATAATCAGAGCTAGATTTAATTCCAAATTTATCCTTCTTGAATTTACCTTTGTAAGTAAACATCAAATATATTAAACAACCACATAGTACGACTAAAGCAACAAACAATAAACTCCTTCTAGTTGGGCTTACTGTATTTCTAGCAACATTTCCAGTCACTTTATTTTTAATTTTGTTTGTTCCGCCAAATAAAGATTTTTTTTCAGGAATTACAATATCATCAAAGGACTTGCCCAAAGAAGGCAAATTAAAATCATAAGAACCTGATGAAAATAATTTATCTAATTTAATTTCATCTTTTTCACCTACTTTTAATTTTAGGTCTTTTGTTTTTCTAACATCATTGCCTGAAATTTCAAACAAACCTTTATAAGGAATATTTCCCACATTATTTACTATCAAATTGGTACCTTGAATATCTGCATCAAGCCTTTGGTATTCATTGACTGTAAATGGAAAATTATATTCTAAGCCAAAACCATAAGAATTCAATTTCCAAATACCTGGAGAAGCATGTTTTGGCAACAAAAATGTATTCTGCTGGCCTGCTTTCACAATCTTAGATAAAATAATTTTTCCCTTATTATCAAAAAGATCTACATTTATATTATCACTGATGGGATCACCTGCTTGATCAAGTAAAGTAACATTAAAAATAATCTCTTCTTCAGGATCATAAGCATTGCTATCTAAAAAAAGATTTAATTTAGTAGGTACCGCCAATACATCAAAATCAATAGAATTACTTGCATAATTTCCTTCATCATCAGAAGCCACAACAGTAACTAAGTGCCTTCCTGTTTTAACGTTGCTTTGTATATTATAATTAACAACAAAAGTTTCAGTGCTTTTAGCCAATTGCTTGGTCTTAATTTCATTTTCAAAATTAAAATCAACATCTAAATTACTAAGTTCCTTGTTCAAACTACTTCCAACATAACCATTAATTGTCAGTGTATCTCCTGGAGTATAAATATTCTTGTCAAAAACTGCATTTATATTTAAATTTCCTGTAATAATTATTTTAAAAAGATCGTTAAAAGAATTTAAATTGCCTAGATTATCTTTAGCCAAAATATCTATTGAATAAGTTCCAGGAAGTATCCTGTTCAGAAATTTATTATAATCAACTACGCCATCAATAACTTCTACAGTGTCTAAAAACAATAATTTGTCACCTTGTTTAAAAGATATGACAAAAACACCATTGACAACCAAATTATTTTGTTTTGTTACTGTCCCCTTTATTGATAATTCATCACCTAACTGAAATTCATTTTTATTTATATCAAAACTTCCCTTAAGCTCATTGGTTAAATCAAAGGCTTGAAAATCCTTTGAATCTAAAAATAAACCATTAAGATCATTAAAGTCTGTTGGTAATGTAACTAAATTAGAAAAACTTTCTAGCTGCTTTGCTTTCAAATTCAACAAAATAGTTCCAACTTGGATAGTATTGCTGCCACAATTCAAAAATAAATTCAAGTTTGCCCTGGTTGTATTGCTATGCACTAAAGTTCCCTGTATTAAAACTTTATCGCCCAAATTATAAACTGTAGATGAAAAAGGGCTTAATTTTATCTCTGCATTGACAAGCGGGATTAATAATATAAATAACAATAAGATTAAGAATAAATTTTTCACCTTCATATCTATTAAATAAATAAGTCTATTTATAAATGTTATGGATAATAAAAATAATAAATTCAAAAACAAGAAAATTTATATATGAATAAAATGTACAAAAACAATAATGGTCAAAAATATAAAAAATAAAATAACAAGAAGTTCTACAATATTTACAACAATCACAGCTTAATGCAGTGCATTGGCTAAAATAATTTTCATTTAAAATGCAAATTAAAAATAAAAGCTTGAAAGGAGAAACTTTTTGATAAATACAAAAAGGTTGGTTTTAAATATAAATTAAAACAAAAAAATACCATGACAAATTTGGAAAACTTAAGGCATTCAGCAGCGCACTTATTAGCTGCTGCAGTTCTAAAATTATGGCCTAACACAAAAAGAACAATAGGCCCAACAATAGAAGAAGGATTTTATTATGACTTTGAATTTACTCACCCCATATCAGAATCAGATCTCCCAAAGATAGAAGAAGAAATGAAAAAAATAATTCCTTCATGGAAGAAATTTGAACATTATGAGGTTACAAAAGAACAGGCAATTAAAGAATTTAAAAATAATAAATACAAAATAGAATTAATAGAAGAATTCTCAAAAGAAGAAAAGAAATTAACCTTCTATAAGTCGGGAGATTATATAGACTTATGTAGGGGAGGTCATGTAGAGAATCCTTCTAAAGAATTAAAAAACTTCAAACTTTTAAAACTAGCCGGAGCATACTGGCGTGGAAATGAAAAAAATAAAATGCTTACAAGAATTTATGGAACAGCATTTCCGACAAAAGAAGAATTAGAGAATTACTTAAAAATGTTAGAAGAAGCTAAGAAAAGAGATCATAGAAAGATTGGAAAAGAACTTGATTTATTCTCTTTTCATGACGAAGCACCAGGAATGCCTTTCTTACATGCAAAAGGAATGATAATTTGGGACGAACTATTAGGATATTGGAAAGAAATACACAATAAAGCAAATTACAAAATTGTAAAAACTCCAATAATATTAAACAAAAATTTATGGTTGACATCGCAGCACTGGATCCATTATAAAGAAAATATGTACACATTAAAAATAGATAATGAAGATTATGCAGTTAAACCTATGAACTGTCCTGGCGGGATATTAATTTACAAAACAAAGCTTCACTCATACAAAGATTTGCCTCTGAAAATTGGTGAAATAGGCTTGGTACATAGACATGAACTATCAGGAGTTCTTTCAGGCATGTTTAGAGTAAGAAGCTTTCATCAAGATGATGCACATATATTTTGCAGAGAAGATCAGATAGAAGAAGAAGTAATAAATATAATAAATCTATTTGACGAAATATACAAAAAATTCAATTTGGGTTATAATATAGAATTATCAACCAAACCTGAAAAATCAATGGGTAGTGATGAAGAATGGAGAAGAGCTGAAAATGCACTAGAAAATGCTATAAAAAAGAAAAAACTTAACTACAAAATAAATCCAGGTGATGGTGCATTTTACGGCCCTAAGGTAGATTTCCATATAAAAGACGCTTTAGGTAGAACTTGGCAATGTGGAACAATACAATTAGATTTCCAACAACCGCAAAATTTTGATTTGTATTATGAAGGTAATGATGGAAAAAAACATAGACCAACAATGTTACATAGAGTAGCCTATGGTTCTTTAGAAAGATTTTTCGGAGTATTAATCGAACACTATGCAGGAAAATTCCCATTATGGTTATCACCAATACAAGTAATTCTAATTACTGTAGCAGACAGACATTTAGAATACACTAAAAAATTAGAGAATGAATTAAAAGAGAAAAACATAAGAGTTGAAATAGATAATAGAACAGAAAGTATCTCAAAAAAAATAAGAGATTCCCAAATACAGAAAATACCTTATGCTATAACAATTGGAGACAAAGAAATAGAGTCAGGCAATCTAGCAGTAAGAACAAGGGAAAATCAAGTTATTACTCTCCGTAAAGAAGAATTTATACAAAAACTAATTAAGGAAGACAAAGAGAAATTATAAAATGTTAAAAAGGTTAAGAGAAGATTATAAAATTCTAAAGAATTCTGAAGAATTTAAAAACTACGGATTTCTATGTGGTGCATTTCTAATTTGTAATATAGAGGAAATTGATAAAACACCCTGGCAGATTGATTTCTACAATAAAAAAAATGACACAATAACAACATACTTGATAGACAAAAAAATAGAAGTCACAGACGATTCAAAAATATTAAAGGACGAAAAAACAGAAATTGAAGAATTAAATTTAAATGATGTAAAAATAGATTTTGAAGACATAAAGGAAAAATTAGATAATATATTAAAAAAATATAACGAAACAGCAGTCAAGATAACAATAATTCTGCAAACACAAAAATTTCCAATTTGGAATGTAATTTTTATAACAAAAAAAATTAATATTATAAATGTTAAAATAAATGCAATAAATGGTTCTGTTGTTGAAGACAATATGGTTCCATTGATAACAGTTGAAAAATAAGTCTAAATAGTATAAACAAAAATATTATTTGGGCTCTGATAAACTTTATTTAAATTATTAAATTGCTCTCTAGATATAAAAACATCTCCTTTTTCTAAATAAGAGTAATTGCCTCCAGTTACAGGATTAATAATGAAAAAACCAATCAAAGAAGCATAATTGCCTTTATCACATAAGTTGGTATTCAGTATCCATTTGTTTATAGCTTCCATGCAATAATTTTTATCTATAATAACGGCCTGCTCAGGTGAAAACTTATCTCTAATATAATCACTAATAAGATTTTGATCGCTACTATACCAAATGTTGCTGTTCCAGACAATCATTGAATAACTTAAAATAGAACTTAAAAAAAGAAACATTAAGGCAAGATATAAAGCAAGTTTCTTATTAAATATAATTAAAATAAGAAATCCAATCAAAAATATAGCAATTAATAAAGTAGATAAAAATAGCAAAAATATATCATACCTTATTCCATCATAAAATAAATAACTAAAGACTTTCTGAACTAAACCTAAAATAGACAAAGAGCTATTATTTAAAGGAAATAAAGAATTTGAGATCAATTGCAAACTAAATAAAGAAAGCACAGCACTAATTAGTATATCAAGCTTTGTAAAATTAATTTTATTATAAGAAATATATCCTAAAACAATAATTATAGGAAGTACAAAATCAACATATCTTCCAATTATTCTACCAGGTAAAATGTAAGGGCTTATAATGTGCATTAAATAAAACTTATAATTTGTACTTAAGTTAGCAGCTATAATAACTGTAAAAAAAGTATAGATAAGTGTAATTAAACCTAGTTGTTTTAAAGATTCGTCATTGGTTTTCCTCAAGGCAATAAAACATAAGAAAAACAAAACACCAGATCCAATTAAAATATAAGCAAAATAAGTTAGATTCCAATTTAAAAACGGAGCTATTTTAGAAGTCAAGCTTGTAATCAACATAAAAGGGCTTTTATAGCCTGCAGTTACAGCAGTACTAGTACTACCAAAAACTAAAAAATTTCTTATAAACCAGGGCAATGCCATTATAAAAGCAACAAGATAATAATAAATAACATAACTAAAAGAAATTTTTCTTCTGTATAACAACCACATAATTCCAAGTACTGGTAAAGAGGCAAAGCCAAAAAACTTAGTCAGTATTAGTAATCCAGATAGTAATCCGGAAATAATAAAGTACCTAAGTTTATTTGTTAATAATATTTTGTGAAGACAAAAAATAAACCA
>JACPCE010000022.1 GCA_016179945.1 Candidatus Woesearchaeota archaeon
GACTGTATATTTTGTAAAATTATAAAAAAGGAAATTCCAGCATCTATAGTTTATGAAGATGAAAAAACATTAGTTTTTCTAGATATTAATCCATATGCTAAAGGGCATGTTTTAGTAATTCAAAAAAAACATTCAAAATGGTTATGGGACATGCCTGAAAATGAATATTTATTTTTAAAAGAAAAAGTATATTATATTGCAAACAAATTAAGAAAACTTTTTGAAACTGAATGGGTTGAAGAAGTAGTTGCAGGCATAGGTGTAGAACATACACATATTCATTTAATGCCTAGAAAAAGAAATGATGGTTTGCCAATAATTCCTATAGAACCCCTAAATCCACAAATATCGCAAGAAGAAATGAAAGAAATAACTTTTAAGATAAAATCTGGAATAAAATCAAAAGCCTTTTAAAAGATTAGCTTAGTTCTTTGTTTTAAGCCTCTGTCGTCTAGCGGTTAGGACACGAGTTTCATAAGCTCGATATCGTCGGTTCAAATCCGACCAGAGGCATCTTTTCTAATAACAACCAATTAATGCAGCCCTATCTCTTATTTCTCTAGATGAAGGTTTCAAAGGAGAAAGCAAACCACTACGAAATTTCTCACAATATATTCTTTCTAAGTTAGGGTAATAAATTTCTCTATTTGCAGTAATAAGCCTTTCTTTTGTAGTTCTTAATAGAAATTCAGAATTTTGTTCCATCCAAAAACGATATCTCTGTTCAATATTACTATAAGTAATACCAAAATAAGTTCCTTGTCCCCAGTCTATAATATGAGGTTCATCATTTTCAACAACAACATTTTCTGTATGTAAATGCCCATGTTCTACACAATATTTAGAAATATAACCTACTTTATAACCTAATTTTGCATAAATTGATTTTAATTTGTTTAAATCAGAATCATCTAGAAGCAGCGTTCCCAATCTAGGACCAGGAACCCTTCTAATTTGAATACAAGAACCATCATTTACATCTAAAATTTCAGGAGTAATTTTAATTTCTCCAAAATGAATTAAGAAAGGAGTTATATCCTCACTAACCAAGTCTACAATTTCTTCAACCATAAATTGATCTAAACAATAAAATTTATAAAACTAGTCGTCACATAAACAATCTATTATTCCTTATTTCTTCAACAAGTTTTATCCTATAATGTTTGCCCCATTTCTTTATTTCCTTTGCATCTAAATGAGTTAAATAGTCTGCTACTTTCTGCCCAGCTAAATATTCTGGGAATATTACAAAATCTACCCCCTCTCTGTATAACATCAAAGCATCCATAGCATTATGTGTATTAATAATGGTAATTAAATTTTTATTAGCAAATTTAGCAATTTTTATCAATCTCATATTATCATGAATATTTGGAACAGTAGAAATTAACATTCTAGCTTTTTTAATATTCAGACTTTCTAATACATGTATATTTCCATAATCACCATAAATACAATTAATCCCTTCTTTAGCTAGTTCTTTTACTCTTTCAGGATTAAAATCTAAAACAACAAAATCCTTTTTCTTTTCCTTCAATGTTTCAATAATTTTCGAAGCCATCCTATGTGCCCCAATTATTATAATATGATTATTCATTTCTCTGTCTAATTTTTCTATGTTAAAGTTCTTAGGATTAGTTTCAATTCTTTTTAATAAAGGATAAAACAAAGAGTAAATATTTCTATCATATTTAATAAGATAAGAAGTTAATGTGAAAGTAATGGCTCCAAGTATAACAACTAAAGTAAAAATATTTTGATTTAAATGTCCTAAAACAACACCGCTTCCAGCCAAGACCAAGGAAAATTCACTTATTTGTGCCAAAGACAAACTTGAACTAAAACATGTTCTGTTGCTCTGTTTAAATAATTTTAACAGCCAGAAAATTATAAAAGGTTTAATAATTATCACTAAAAACAACAATATAAAAATTAAATTCAAAGTACCATCTAATCTAAAACTTGTAATCTGCATTCCTAAAGATGCAAAAAAAATAACCAGGAAAAAATCCTTAAGTGAAATAACCCTGCCAGTAATTTCTAAACTATAAGGTGAAGAAGCTAGAGCAACACCTGCGATAAATGCACCTATGACTATTGAAAAACCCAAATAATAAGCCAAAGCAGCATAAACAAAACTAATGGCTAAAGCAACAACAAATAATAATTCAGGTAAAGAAGCGCAAATACGCAAAACATAATTAAATATATACCTACCAACCAAGTAGGAAATTAAAATTAAAGCCAAGCCCTTTAGTAAAGAAAATAATGCAAATAAAGAACTGCTTCCAAGGCCTTGTAATAAAGATAAAGCTAAAACAACTAATAAATCTTGAACTAATAAAACCCCCAAAACAATTTTTCCATGTAAAGTTTGCAATTCGCTTTTATCTTCTAAAAGCTTGACAACTAACATAGTGCTGGAAAAAGCTATAATTAAACCAACATAAACAGATTCAATTGTATTAAGCCATAAGCTTGCAATTAAAGTGCTAAATAAAGTAACAAGAAACACCTGCAAAAAACCAACAACAGCAACAACCCAGCCAAGCTGCTTGAATTTACTTAAATCTAATTCTAAACCAACAATAAACAAAAGAAAAGCTATTCCAAGTTCTGCTAGCTGTTTTATTAAATCTAAATTAGTAACAAAGCCAAAAACTAAAGGCCCCATTAAAACACCAGCAACAACATAACCCAGAACCAAAGGCTGTTTTAATAATTTCGTAACTAAGGCTAAAACTGCAGCAAATAAAATTATCATTCCTATATCAACTAAAAGTGAACTTATCATAAAACCTCTTTTAATTAATTAAGAAGAATTTAGTTAATAAAACTTTCTTTTAAAATTTATTTCTTTTTCAAAGTAATCTCAATAAAACTGACCCTAACTTGCCTGCCTTCTTTATTGGTAAAATCATCGCTTCCAATTTTTACATCTACAACTTCTACAGTATTGTCTAAAAATCTTTTTGAAGACACCTCAGCAACGTCTACAGCCCTGGATATAAATTTCCCCCTTGCTTTTATTGCAACTTCATTTGAGTTTTGAGTGGTAAAATTCATAACAACACCCGTTACATAATTCATAAAGGGTTTTTCACCTATAAAAACAACATTACTGTTATATTTTTTATCACTGGCCTCTGTCGTCATTTTATATAAATTTATTTGCTATGTTTCACTAAATGTGTTATATATCCAGCTATTAAATTTCTTAATTTCTTAGAATGTATTTCCACACCGTCATTTAAAGCGATTTTATTATGCTCAAAATTAGCTTGAAATTTATCAGGGAATTTCTTAACTAAATTTTCTCCAGTTCTCTTAATTAACGTAGTTCTTATTCTGCCCATAAAATCAAGAAAAAATAGAAGCTATATAAAGCTTACTCATGCAAATGATTTTAAATTAATTAACAATTTTCTCTAAAACATAAATATCCCTAAGAAGCTTGCTTTCTTTATAGCCGTAATTTATTGGTTTATTAATTAAAATAAAGCCATTTTTCTCTGCAATATTTTTAAAATCAATAAAAACAATTTTATTTTCCCTCGTTCTAAATTTTGGTATTACAATAACAACCCTTCCATCATTTTTAACAACGTTTTTTAAATTATTCAATAATATACCATATAAATTAGTTAACTCCAAAACAAGATTTTTTGCTTCATATATGTTTGGAAGTTTTCTTATATAAGGACCCATATAAGGTTCAGTTACAACAACATCAACAGAATTTTTCTTTATTTTTTCAGCAATATTTCTGCAGTCTAAATTATAAATTTCAAATTTTTTCTTTAATTTAAATTCTTTAGTTACCCAATTTAAGTTTTTCTCTGCCTGACCCACAGATTCTTTATCACTATCAACACCAATAACATTAACATTTTTTAATAAAGCCTCTTGCAAAACAGTTCCGGATCCGCAAAAAGGATCTAAAAGTATTTGGTTTTCTTTAATCTTTGAAATATTAATTAGTATCTTAGCAAGTCTAATAGATATTACTTTTTTATAATCAACATCAGGCCTGTGCACGTCTCTTTTTTTCAATTCTAAAGGGTTAGTTATTGCAATTACTTTACCTATATAATTCTTGAAAACAACCAAATTGACTCCACTTTCTAATATGTTTTTATTTATTAATTTAGAGGGTTCTTTGGTTTTTCTATAAAGTGCCTTTATACTGATTTTCCTAAAATAATCCTTCAAGTAATCTTCAAGAAAAGATAACAAATTTGTATTAAAACTGTCAATATAATACTCTATTTTATTTTTAGTTCCTTCATATAAGGAAGATTTCTCTAAACTTTCCTCTATCTGATCAAATCTGCCAGAACTGGATATTAATTCAGCAATCTTGATTATTCCTCCAAATTCATCAATAATTTCAGGTTTTAATAAGTCACAATTAACAACAAGAATATTTTTGCTTTCGTCAACAATATTAAATTTTAAACCCTTGGTTTCGAGCAAGGATTCTACTTCTAATCTGCTTAACAAACTATCCCTTCCCAAAACAAACAAATATAACATAATTATAAAATTATAAATACAATTAAAAGCCTTTCTAAAGCTAAAAACAAATTTGAAAAATTTTCAAGAATTTTTAGTTCAAGTATTTTAATCTCAAAGTATAAATTAAATCAATGAAATATTTTATTTTATTAATAGTTTTGCTCTTAATCCCGCAAGTACATGCGTGGAAATGGGAAACACATCAGAATATTATAGAATATATTTACTTTAATTTGCCAATAGAAGCCCAGCAGCAGCTAAATATTACAAAGTTGAAGGAAGGTTCAATAACACCTGACAAGGATTTTAAAGACCATAAACTTCATCATTATCCAAAATCTTTAATAGAAGCAGAAAAGTGGCTAAACAATGATACAGATATAAGCTTTAATATGGGTATAGCCTCCCACTATATAACAGACAGTTTTGCAGCTCCACACAATATTAATGGAGAAGATTATAAATTACATTCAGCATTTGAAAACCAAGTTAAAAATTATTATCCAAATACAAAATGTTATAATTATAAATTAAAAATCCAAGACTTGTCAAAAGGAACAAAAACATCAGAAGAATGGAAAATATGGTTAAAAACCAAGGATAGAATAATTCCAGAAAAAGAGGTTGATGAATCAACAAAACTATTATTTTCTATAATATTAAACAAATTAAATTTGACATGTATAAAAAATACAGAAATAGAAGAAGTTAGTTATATAAATAAAAGAAAAATAATTTTAATTTCTTTGGTATCTCTTATAGGTTTATATTTCCTTAAGAATTAGTTGCCCATGCATCTTCTGCTCAGCCAACAAAAATGCTTTTTTATTTAATTTTCCATTGTATAATAAAATTACAGGAAGTTTCTTTAATTGTCCTTCACTAAATATCATTGAAACATCTGCTTCATTTATAGAAGGTTTGTTCTTTGCCCTTATCAAATACTTCAATTTTCCAAAAGAACTCATTAAATTTACAACAAAATCAATCTCCTTGTCTTTCTTAATAATATCTTCCTTTAAAATTTCAACATCATTTTTTCTCATAAATTCTAAAACTTTAGTATAAAAATCAATCTCCTTTTTGACTTCTTTCCTATCCTTTTGCTTTGTTTTCACAATTAAAACTTCTTCTTTTATTAAAGTTGTTTGTTCTATCTTTTTTTCTTGTTTGTCAGTAACTAAAGAAGACAATATTTCATTATTAGATTTAGGATCGTTAATTACTTTTTCATCATCCAAGGCCAAACTATCTTCTAAAACAACATCTTCCTTGGGTTTGTCATATCCCATTATCTCAGCAATTATTAATTTTGCTTCTTCATCACTAACCAAATGATGTTTCCAAAAATTTTCCAGATTATTGTCAGCATTAACACCAATCTGAACAGAAAAATCTTTTATATTTCTAACAGCTACTCTCTGCCAAGGCTCCATATATTTTTCCCACAAAACCTTTTTGTCCTTTAGTAGTTGATAAGCCTCTTTTTCCTTTCCACCAAGTGCAGTTGAGAGTCTTGCATCCATTAATTCTTCCTGTCCAGGAAGATAATATAAAGGGCTTCCACCAATTGAAGCATGAGTAATCCTCAAAATCTTTCTAGCAACCAATTCTGATAATATTGCAGAAGCAAATAATATGTTTGTATTGACATGTTTTGCTATCTGTACAGGCAAAACAGGCCCATTATATTTAATAAAATTTAATATATCATCTCTTTGATCTGGCATAAATAAAAGATTGTTTGTGTTTATTTAAACATTTTGTAACTTTTAAAATATAGATTATAATATGGAATTTGTTCTAAATTTCATCTAATTTAAGAATACAAAAAAGGTTTAAGGACGCAACCATTTTAGTTCTAAGTAAGTAACGTCACTCTCTGCATCAACTACTGCCAACAATAATCTCTTCCTTGTGCTGTGTGCTACCCTGTTTTTAGCAGCCATCTCAAACCATGTAAAACCGCTTGCCTCATAAACAGGAAAAACAACCCACCTAGCGTGATCTTCTCCAGGTTTAACACCCCTATCATAAACTCTAAAATCTGCACCAAACTTTAAAGCAGTTTTAACAATGTAACCCCTTCTTCTTAAATCTTTAAAAACAACATATCTAACCCAAAAATTAGGTTCTACTTTTCTAGCCTTCTTAACAAAACCATCAAAATCAATCTCCTTGTCTTTGCCATCAATAACTATAAATTTTCCCCTTTCTATTAAATACAAAGCTTCAATTAAAGAATATTGAAATTTCTTATTATCAAAAGGTTCTCCGTATCTTGTTTTATCATAAAGCTCCCTTGTTAAGTCATTGCTTTCAGCAATTACAATTTCCTTAGCTAAATTAACTTTAATAGTTTCCCTGCTGACAGGAAGATCATCAACTTCTCCTCCTAGTTTTTCTTCAATTACTTCTGAATTTTCAACTTCTTTCTTAGTCATAATTTTAATCAGTGCCAATCACTTTAAAAAGGTTTTTATAGATATATTCTAAATAATATAATATGAAAATAGTATTTTTAGGAACAGGATCAATGCAGCCCACAAAAGAAAGGAATGTCAGTTCTATTTACTTCAACCATGAATCAGAAAATATATTGTTTGATTGCGGAGAAGGAACACAAAGGCAGATGAGGTTAAAAGAAATTTCTCCTACAAAAATAACAAAAATAATTGTCAGCCATTTTCATGCAGATCATGTTTTGGGTCTTGGAGGGTTACTAAGAACTCTAGAAGCAAATGAGTATAACAAAACAATAACAATATACGGTCCTAAAGGGGTTGAAAAATTTGTACACAATATAATTCATTCAGCTTATTATGGAGATTCAATAAAAATTAAAACTATAGAAATAAAACCAGGAATTATTATCAATGAAGAAAAGTTTACAGTAGAAGCCTTTCAGCTCGATCATTCAGTTCCATCATTTGGTTTTAGATTAAAAGAAAAAGATAGAAGAAAAATAAATTTAGAATATTTAAAAAAATTTGAATTAAAACAACACCCATTACTAGGAGAATTACAAAAAGGAAAAGATATAGTTTGGAATGATAAAAAAATAACAGCTAAAAAAGCAACAAATGTTGTAAAAGGCAAAATTATTAGTATTATATTTGATACTGGTTATTTTAATAATATTATAAAATTAGCAAAAGATGCAGATCTTCTAATAAGTGAAAGCACTTTTTCTATAGAAGAAAAAGACAAGGCCAGGGAATATAAGCATTTAACAGCAGAAGACGCAGCAAAAATTGCAAAAAAATCTAAAGCAAAAAAATTAATATTAACACATTTTAGCCCGCGTTACAAGGATATTTCTAAATTACAGAAAGAAGCAGAAAAAGAATTTAATAGTGTAGAATGTGCAAGTGATTTGATGGAAATTAATATTTAGAAAATGAAAGAAATTGAACTTAAAATTTTAAACATAAATGAGAAAGAAGTCACAAAAAATTTAATCAAGTTAGGAGCTAAAAAATTTCCTGAAGAGTTGGTAATAGAGAAACATTTTGATTTTGAAGATGATAGGATAAAAGACAATAAACAACTTTTTAGATTAAGAAAGTTAGGAGATAAAGTTGAGTTAGCATTTAAAGATAAAAAAATAAAAGATGGGAAATTTAGGGTTCAGGAGGAGATTGAAACAAATGTTAAGAATTTTGATACTATGGAAAAAATAATTGAAAAATTAGGTTTTAAATGCATTAAGCACAGGGAGAAAAAAAGAATACATTTCACCTTGAATAATGTAAAAATTGAAGTAGATAAATTTCCAAATATACCACCATATATAGAAATAGAAGGTACAAAAAAAGAAATAGAAAAAACAGTAAAATTATTAGGATTTAATTTAAATAAAACAACATCAATGACTGCAACAGAAGTACTAAAGAGATATAACGTTGATGAAAATTATCAAAAATTCTAATAGTTCTTAAATATAAACAAATTTGCCCAAAGATTAATAGTTATTTCTATTAAACCCTTAATAATTAAATATATAAATAAAATACTTAGGCTTTGTCCAAATATATTTAAGCTACTCCAAATTACAGGAATAATGTTTAGAACAAGACTGATAATGAAGCTCATTATACCAACAAATAAACCAACAATAATACAGTGCAATTTATTATCTCTAAAATAAACTAAAGTCTCTCTAACAACTTTAACAGGATTTTTTATTCCTTTTAAAAACAAAACAGGATAAACAAACAAAAATGTAAATTTAAACATTACAAACAAAACCAGTAAAAAGAAGACCATTATTAATATTAGTTGTTTATACAAAAAACCAACACCCAAAAAAACAAAAGCAGGAACAAAATACATTAAAAATAAAAATAGTTTGATTAAGAATACAGAAAGAATATATTTATTATGTTCTTTCAAAACGTTAAAAAATTTAAATTTTCGATTTTTTATTATATAACTAATAATAGTAAAACGCATGGCTATGGTACTCAAACCAACAATTAAGTTAATAACAATCAAAATAATAAAACTTACAATTAATCTAATAAATAAAGGGCCAGTAGAGACAATACTTCTTATTTGATTATTAAATATTTCTAACTGCCCTCCAAAAATACTTGTTAAATTATTTAAATGAAAAAATAACAAAGTAAATCCAAATGCAAAAACAAAAAACACCAAATCAGGTATATAAAGAACAGGATTATTTTTCAAAGATTTGATTGAATATAAAAAATTACTAAAATAATCTTTTTGCATAAAGAACAATCTTTAATTATATTTATAAAGGTTATTAAATTCAAATTAAAATGGTTAATCCAGTGTTATTTGATTTAGGGCCAATACAAATTAGATATTATGGTGTTCTATATGCTCTTGCATTCTTAGTTGGTTATTTTATATTAAAAAAGCTTGCAAAATATTTTAAAATAAAAGAAGAATACGTGGATGACTACTTGCCTTATATAATAATAGCAGACATAGTGGGTGCAAGACTATTTGAGGTATTGTTCTATGATCCTGAATACTATTTTGCAAACCCATTAAAAATATTTGCAGTTTGGGAGGGGGGATTGGCATCTCACGGAGCAATAATAGTAATAATTTTAGCAACAATTTATTTTTGTAAAAAAAGAAGCCTTTCATTCTATAATTTTGCTGATTTTATATCAATACCTATAGCTCTGGGAGCATCATTTATAAGAATTGGAAATTTTTTAAATTCAGAATTAGTAGGAAAAATAACAACATTGCCATGGGCAGTTAAGTTTTTAGGCCATGAAGGTTTAAGACACCCAGTACAAATTTATCAGGCAATTGGTCATATAATAATTTTCATAATACTTTTAAGCATGATTAAGATAAAAAACAAAAAAGAAGGGATAATGTTTTGGTCTCTATTGTTTTTAGATTCAATATTTAGATTTTTCACAGAGTTTTACAAAGATCTCCCAGTAGATTATGGTTTTATTTATTTAGGATTAAATTTAGCACAATGGGCAAGTATTTTAATAATTATAATTTCTATAAAACCACTTTACGATAGAATTAAGCAATATTTAAATAAACCTTCTTCACATCTTTAATTTTATTTATTTTTGATATAATGTTATTTAATTTATCTAAAGTTCCAACATCAGCCATGAATGAGCATTCAATGTAATTTTTATTAAATACTCTACATTTTGCACTATTTATGGATGTTAGTTTGGTTATACTGTTTATAACTTCTTTAAAAATCCCGGATCGATCAATAGCATCAACAATTATTTTGACAGGTTCTTTAAAATTATCAAGCCAAATAATTTTAATTTTCTTTTTTCCACCCATATCTAAACTATTACAACTAGTTTTATGAACCATAATTCTAACACTGCTTGTTTTAATTCCAATAATTTTATCTCCAGGTAGGGGTTTACAGCACAATGCCAGTTTAATTTTAAGTCCTTTATTTCCACCTTCAAAAACCAAAAGACTTTCACCAATTTCTTTTTTCACATCTTCTTTTGTTGAATATGTTCTGGTAGATACCTTTCCAGATTCTCTTAAATGGTGTTTTATTTTTGTCCTTGCCTTTTCAGTTTTGGTAAATTTTAGCCATTCCCTGCTTGGTTTTTGATTTTTAGAAGTTAATATTTCAACTACATCACCATTTTCTAATTTCTCTTTTAAAGATGCAAAAAGACCATTTACTTTTGCACCAATACAATGTTCTCCAATATCGCTGTGTATATTATAAGCAAAGTCAATTACACTTGCTTCTTTAGGCAATTCAATGAATTTTCCTTTAGGTGTAAAAGCAAAAATTTCATCTCCAAAAAAGTCAACATCAAATTTGCTTCCAAGCATTTTTTCTATATCAACAATTTCTTTTAGCCAGTTTAATTTTCTATCAAATTCTTCCTCATGGCTTACTTTTTTATAACTAAAGTGGGCAGCTATTCCCTCTTCAGCAATATTATGCATTTCAAAAGTTCTTATTTGCACTTCAAAAATTCTAGCATCATTGTCTATAACAGAAGTATGTAGGGATTGGTAGCCATTTGTTTTAGGCATTGCTATGTAATCCTTAAATCTATTGGGAATTGGCCTAAAATTTGAATGTACAACTCTAAGAGCATTATAACAATCTTCTATTTTATTTACTAAAATTCTAAAGGCTAAAATATCATAAATATTATCTAGATTGTAGCCTTTATCAACTAATTTTTTATATATGCTGTAAATATGTTTAACGCGAACATCTATCTCTACTTCAATTCCTTCTTTCTCAAGTTCTGAATTTAGGGTGTTTTTAATCTTAAATAAAGCCCTTTCAGCATCCTTTCTTATTTTGTTTACCTGGTTTTCTATTTTCTCATATGTTTTCTTATCAAGAGTTTTAAATGCAAGGTCTTCCATTTCAGATTTTATTTTGCCAAGACCAAGCCTATAACTAATAGGAGCATAAATATTCATGACTTCATTTGCTATCTTCTTTCTGTTATTTTCTTCTAGAAACTCTATTTCTCTCAAATTAACAATTTTATCACAAATTTTTATCAATAAAGATCTTAAATCTTTTGAAGCAGCCAATAAAACTTTTCTTACACCTTCAATGTCTTTTGTACTTTTAGTTATGTTTCTTTTTCTATCACTCATCCTCTCTATATTTTCTAGTATTCCAACTATATTCTTGCCAAATATGTTTTCTATATATTTAATTTTACCCCCCTTATTTAAAATTCCATGCATTAGCGCAGCAGCAATTGAATTATCATCCATGTTTAATTTAGAAGTTTCATAAGCAACGTCAAGATAATGTTCTATCCAAGGCCTTCCAGAAGCCCTTAACTTGTCTCTGACAATACTCTCAGAATAATTATATGCTTTTTCTATAAGCACAATATTAGAATTTTTATTATATCTCATCACCCTTTTTATCAAATCTTTTAATTTCATAAGAATAATTAAACTAACAAGATTTAAAAATATTGCCTTAATTATCATATACATGAGATATATAAAACAGGAAATATTTAGTAAAATAGGAAAAGAGAATCAGTTAAAATTATATAAATCTACAGTATCGGTTGTAGGAATTGGGGCCTTAGGTACAATTTTATTGGATATTCTAGCAAGATCTGGAATAGGAAAAATAAAAATAATAGATAGAGATATTATAGAATTAAGTAATTTACAGAGACAAACATTATTTACAGAAGAAGACTTAGGCAAGCCCAAAGTTGTTGTGGGAAAAGAAAAAATTTCACAGATAAACTCAGAAATAGATATAGAAGCACATTTAATAGATTTAGATCATGATAACATAAACATAATAAAAAGTGACTTAATACTTGACTGCACAGACAATATCTATACAAGATTTTTAATTAATGAGTACTCAAGAAAGAATAATATTCCATGGATATACACTTCTGTCATAGGTTCAAAAGGAATGACAATGAATGTTACAAAAGAAAATCCATGTTTTGCTTGTATATTTAAAGAGCCAAGACAAGCATTAGAAACATGCGATACATATGGTGTGCTAAACACAACACCACATGCATTAGCTGCAATACAAGCAACAGAAGCAATAAAAATATTAACAGGCCAAGATTATAATAAAGATTTAATTTATTATGATTTATGGAAAAATGAAATTAATAAAATTAAAATAAGAAAGTCAAAAGACTGCAGAGTATGCAATGGTATTTACAGTTATCTTGAAGGAAAAAAATTAAAAGGAACAATAAAAATATGCGGTTCATGCAATTACCAAATAAAAATAGATAATATTAATATGGAAGATTTATTTAATAAATTAAATAAACTAAATAGTATAAAAACAACAGATGACTGTTTAATATTAAATGATATAATTTTTTTTAAAACAGGCAGGGCCTTAGTAAGGGCAAAAACAAAAGAAAAAGCAAAAGCAATAATAGATAGGTACTTGGGATGATATTAAGAAGATGCTCAACTAAAGGAGCTTTTGAAGCAATACCTGAAAAAAATATTAATCTGAATTTTGATAAAATAAAATCTAAATATCCAATAATTGCAGATTTGCCAATATTGATTTTAATAAAATATAATAATTATGAAGTAACATGTTATAAAAATGGTAAACTAATTATTAGAAAATGTGATATTAAAGAAGAGGCTGAAAAAGTAGCTGATGAAATTTATAGTGTGGCAAAATGAAAGGCCTATTATTAATATCAGGTGGTTATGACAGTCCAGTGGCAGGTTATTTAATGCAGCAGAAAGGAGTAGAAGTTCATGCACTTCACTTTTCTTATGAACCATTTACAGATAATGGTCCAGAAATAAAATCAAAAACAGCTTCAGATTTACTAGGCTTCAAAAGTTTTACAGCAATAAATATTTCAAAAGAAATAGAAGAAATAGCAAAAAAATGTAGCCATAAACTTTATTATGTTCTTTCTAAAAGATTGATGATGAAAAAGGCAGAGGAACTGGCTAAGAAATTAAAATATGATTTTCTAATAACAGGAGAAAATTTGGCACAGGTAAGTTCTCAGACTTTATCCAATTTACAATCAATAACAGAGGCAGTAAAAATACAAATTATAAGGCCCTTACTAACATATGAAAAAATAGAAATATTAAATTTAGCTAAACAAATAGGGACTTATGAAACTTGCAGTGGTCCTGAAGTATGTGACTGTTTGGGACCAAAACATCCAGCTACACATTCCAACACGGAAGAAGTAAGTGAAGAAGAAAGAAAATTAAACATTATAATATAACCATTCTAGTGTAAATAATTTGTATTTTAGCACGTATTTCTAGGTAAAAAACAATTGTATGTTTTAATAACATAATTTTAGGAACTATTAGCTGCTACAGACACAAAAATATACAAATTAAAGGATTTTCGTAAAAAAACATAGAAAGATATATAAATAACAAAACATTACATTAGTAATGATTAATTATGAAAAAGTTAATTATCAATACAAGTTCAAGTTTATTTTTTATAAAAATAGGCTTAATACCAAAACTAATTAAAAAATTTAAGTTAATAACATCAAAAGAAATAATAAATGAAATAAAAGAGGGAGTTGATATAGGTTATAGTGATGCAAGAGCCATTAATATTTATTTAGAGGATAATAAAATAGTATGTGTGGAAGCTAAAAATACAAAGGAAATTTCAAAACAATTTAATATAAAAGAAACAGATGCTAGCATTATTGCTTTAGCTGAAGAACAAGAAGGATTATTAGCTACTGAAGATAAACAAATTGAAAAGATATGTTTAATAAGGCAAATTAATATAACCAACACCGCTGTTTTAATTTATTATTTATGGAAAAACAATGAATTAGAGTTTGAACAAGCTTTTTTATTGCTTGATTTAATTATAAGACAAGGATACAATAAAGAAATATGCATCAAAATTAAAGAAAAAATAATGCAGGAGGCATAAAAATGGGAGAGGCAGTTTATGTTAGATTCAGTGATGATGAAATTAATTTCATAGAAAAAATATCTAAAGAAGAAAAAATAACTAGATCTGGAGCAATTAAAAAACTTGTTGATTATGCAGCAAAAAAAATCAAAATAGACAAAGCAATAAATAATTATAAAGAAGGAAAATGTACAATAAGAGAAGCTGCTGAAATTGCAGAATTAAGATATTTTGAATTTTTTGATATTTTAACTAAGGAAAATTTAATAGGAACAAATCCAGAAAATATAGATATATTACTAAAAAATATTAAGAATTAAAATGAAGTATGTAGTTATTTAGGACCAAAACATCCAGCTACACACTCCAATATTGAAGAAGTAAATAAAATAGCTGAATTTACATATGAAAAAATATTCAAGGACAGATATAAGTTTGAATTTAATTTGAGTATATATAGTTAAGTGGAGATAAATCCCAGTAGTTTTATAAATTTTAGTCTTTTTAGTATTTTATGAAGAATACTATAATAACCTTGGCATTGAGCCTTATAGGCTGTAATCCTAATTTTAATACTGGGAAAATTGCAGATTACACTCTAAAAAATGGTGCCCCTTATGAAATAAGAATGGACAAGGTCTATAGTTTGAGTTATAAATTCGAAAATGAAACAGAAGCAATTGCTAGAAGAGATTCATTATATATATTATTTAAAAGAAAAATCGATACCTCACAATTTGCAAGAGAAGGTAGAATACTAGATAACAATTTAGATAATAAGCTGGAATTATGTGACCCAAAAGATGAATGTAAAGATCAACTGGCTAAAATAATGGAAAAAATACAATGAAAATATACATAGAAAAAACAGATGAATACAAAGAAGTAGAAGCTTCTACAGTAAAAGAACTATTAGAAAAATTAAAAATAAACCCAACAACAATACTAGTAACAAAAAACAATGAATTGGTTACAGAAGAAGAAAAATTAACAAATAAAGACGAAATTAAAATACTTTCTGTAATATCTGGTGGATAAATGGTATGCAAAAATTGTCGAGAAAAACCAGTAATAAAACTAACAAACAGTAATATTTCTCTTTGTAAAAATTGTTACATTAAATACTTTGAAAAGAAAGTAAAAAAGACAATATCTGATTATAAACTAATAGAAAAAAATGATAATATAGCAATAGCATGTTCTGGTGGTAAAGACTCAACAGTTTTATTGTACCTAATAAAAAAAATAATAAAAGGAAGAAAAGACATAAAAATTACAGCACTAGCAATAGATGAAGGAATACACAACTACAGAGATAAAAGTTTAGAATTTCTAAAAGCTTTTTGTAAAAAACATGAAATAGAACTTAAGATATTTTCTTATAAAGAAGAATTTAGTAAAACATTAGATGAAATATTAAAAACTTACAAAGGTATTCCTTGTTCAATTTGCGGAGTTCTTAGAAGATATTTATTGAATAAAAAGTCAAAAGAATTGGAAGCAACAAAATTAGCTACAGGGCATAATTTAGATGATGAGTCACAAAGTATAATTATGAATATGTTTAAAAATAATATAAAAATGTCAGCAAGATTAGGACCAATAACAGGAATTATAAAAGATGAAAGATTTATTCCAAGAATTAAGCCATTATATTTTCTCACAGAAAAGGAAGTGGCAACATATGCATTTCTAAAAGGGTTTATGGATAAATTTAACGAATGTCCAAATAGCCCCTATTCATATCGTGGTTATGTAAGAGATATGCTAAATAGCCTAGAATCTAAATATCCAGGCACAAAGCATGCAATAATAACTTCTTTCCTGGAAATAATGCCTTTATTAAAAAACCACTATAAAAAAGACCAAGACGCTATAAAATCATGTAGTTTATGTAATGAACCATGTTCTCAAGAAATATGTAAAACTTGCCAATATATAGAGAATGTAATCAAAGCATAAAAAGCCCGTAAACATTATAATTTAGCTCTGCAATAGATTTAAATATTAGATATTGTTAAAATTATAGAGGTAGATCAAATATGGTTCATGATCAAGATGTTATAATTTCATGTACGCGATGCACTATTAATGTTCCAATAGGGCAAACAACATATGAAAATAACAGCAAAAATTTAATATGTTTTAATTGTTATAACAAGATTATTAAAGGAGTAAGGCCTGATAAGATAATTCAATCAGCTGATATGCCTGATAAAACAGATTATAAATGCCTTGCATGTGGCTTTAGGTTTACAAGAGCAATAAATTTTCAGTTTGGAGGACACTGTTTTAATTGTGGTAAACCAGCTGTTCAAATGGAAGAAACAAAACAAGTATTAGTTAGAGATAGAAAAAGCTTATTAGATTATTAAAATTATTTCTTTTATGAATTACCACACAATAGCAAAAAGTTATAATGAATTATATAAAGAGGAACAATTAAATAAATTAAAAATTATAGAAAAATATCTAAAAATAAAAAAAACCTATAAGCTTTTAGATGTGGGGTGCGGAACTGGAATTTCTACAAATTATTTTAAATGTAAAACATATGGAATAGATTCAAGCAAAGAAATGATAAAAAAAGGTGAAGGAAATTTAATTTATGGATATGCACAAAAACTTCCTTTCAAATATAAATTTTTTGATATTGTTATTTCTATTACAGCAATTCACAATTTTAAAAATCCAGAAAAGGCAATAAAAGAAATATTAAGAATAAAGAAGAAAAAAGTACAAATCGTAATAACATTATTAAAAAGATCTCAGAAGTATAATAAACTAAAATATTTATTAAACACATACTTTAAAATAAAAAAAGAGATAGATGAAGAAAAGGATACAATATTTATTATGAATTAAAATGAGAAAAATACATCGAAAAAAATTATTCAGGAAAGGTTAAAAGAAATGAGAGAAACATATATGTCTCTA
>JACPCE010000001.1 GCA_016179945.1 Candidatus Woesearchaeota archaeon
AAAGCATAATTATGGTACTTAAACCAAAAAGGCCTTATTATAGAGACATAAGTCACAATAAAAAAAGCACTAACTGCTAAAAAACCTTCAGCTAATAATCTGGGCATCTGTATAATCCCAAAATCTCCATAGTTTTTATTAAACGCCATGTTTTTGTATTTGTAAGCATTGATTAAAGTACCTTTATACCATCTGTTTCTCTGTTTAAAAAAAGCCTTCAAAGTTTTCGGCGGAACAGTATAAACCTCAGTGTCAGCAATCTGCTTTATATCATAATGATGCTTTTGCAATCTTAAAGTAAGTTCCATATCTTCCGTTAAATTATCTTCAGAATAACAGCCAACCTTAAGCAGAATGTTTTTTCTATATACACTAAATGGCCCGGGAGTGACTTGTATACAATCCAATATAGCCATAAGCCGTTTATAAAATAAATTAACCATGTACTCTGCCCATTGTATTTTTTCTATTAATTTTTTTGGCTGTTTGATTTTCATCAAAGGAAGTACAGCAGCAACATTGCTATCTGTAAAGTGGGGCAATAATTTTTTCAAGGCATCTTCTCTAATAAAAGAATCAGCATCTAGACTAACAAAAAACTCGCCCTTCGAAGCTTTCAAAGCAGCGTTCAACGCACTACCCTTGCCCTTATTTTTTTGGTTTATCAGTAAAATTTTTATATTTTTATGCTTTCTAATTTCGCCCTTGACAATAATTGCAGTCTTATCATTGCTGCCATCATTAACAACAATTATCTCTAATAATTCTCTTGGATAATCTAAACCAACTACAGATTCTATGGTTTTTGTAATGGTATTTTCCTCATTATAAGCAGGTATACCTATAGAAACTAAAGGAAGTTTTGTTAAATTTAACTTCTTAGACGTTAAAGGGGTATTTATTAAAACTAAAAGCCAAAATATAACAAAGTATAAAAAACAAAAATATATAATCCAAATTATAACAGTAGTTGTTGTTATCATAAACAGAAAAACTCCAATGCACTTTTAAAGATTTCTATAATTTTTGTCTCTAACATACCATATATTTACATCGCTACTGTTAAATACACTGACAAATACATTTGGAGTATACTTCAACAAAAACAATAAGCCTTGTTCATGATTGTCAAAAAACTCTTCCCACATTCTGGTATCAACTAAAATATAATTAATATTATATTCATCAATCAGGGATAAAGCACTATCTATATTTGTGATATTAAAAAGAACCTTCATATCATTGTGCCTCTCAAAAATATTTGGAGCATAAGCAACATCACTGCCAATAACTGTTCTCTCACCACCATA
Organism: Candidatus Woesearchaeota archaeon; assembly: GCA_016179945.1. Taxonomy (GTDB): domain Archaea; phylum Nanobdellota; class Nanobdellia; order SCGC-AAA011-G17; family GW2011-AR18; genus JACPCE01. The sequence continues at coordinate 1,311 of JACPCE010000001.1, forward strand.
AGTTACATAATCACTTAATCTATAATCTGAAAGAACAGTACCGTCCAAGACCTTATTTTTCAAAAAATTAATTCCGCCAGCATAATTTATATTGGGTTCAAAATTATGAACTTGATTGTAAAATACCAAAAAAGAAAACAAAATACCGCAGAAAATTACAACAATTGTAAAAAATTTAAAAACCCCGGATTTCCACTGTTCTGAAAAAAGTAAAATTAACCCTAAAGAAGCAAAATAAGCCATGACAAAAGACAGGTAAGAAAATAAAAAAGGCATGTAAAAACTAATTATAAATCCAAAAAATAAGAGAATATATATCAGCAAATACTTATATTTATCATTAAAGTTTTTATATATCCCTATAAAAGCCAAGATTAAAATAAAAAAATTAAATCCATATTTTCCACCAATACCAAATACAACAAAACTAAAAATTTTGTTAATATCAAAATTAACAAAACTAAATATTGTATGTGGTAATCCGAATTTAAAAATAATATAGAATTGTAATATAAATAAAATTATAAATCCGAAAAAAAGAAGATAAAAATTTCTAAGATCCTCCTTTCTCAAGCCATAAATCAAATATGTTAAAACAACAAAAAACAAAGTAATCATTGAAAATAAACCAGATATTAAAAAAGCTGCAATTGATAAATACCTAAAACGTTTGTAAAAAAAATAAAAACCCAGCAGAATAAAAAATATAGCAGCACAATACTTGCTTGCTGTAGAAAATAAGTACAAGTAAGCAGGTGATAATATTAACAACAAAGAAGAAATTCCTTTTAACTCTGGATTAATTTTATCAATCAAAAAATAAAATAATACAAAAGAAAGAATTCCAAAAATCAACGGCAATAACCTTACCATAAAATTAGGGGCAATGCTTATAAGAAAATACCATGCCTTTTCTTCTACAAAGGGTTTTCCACCGTAACTTAAGGAATCATATGAAAAATATCCTTCCCTAAACATATTCCCAATTCTTATACTTCTATAGCTCTCAGGCCCTATCAAAGCACCATCAGTAAATTTTTCCCTAATAACAACAGGCATAACTAAAGCAAAAACAGAAAAGACAAGCAAAATCCAAAAATAAATTCTAGCATTTAAAAACATAATATCTCCCTTCCCTAATTGATTCAAAGCAGGCACTATCTTTCGCATACTTCAAATTATCTATATTATAAGCATTTTTAGTATCGTCTGATAAATATATTAAATTTATATTATATTTTCTAATAAGATTTGTCGCTATAGCTTCACTGACAGTAGTATAAACAACCTCAACATCCCTATTTCTCTCTATAGGATCCGGAGCTAGTAAAAATGAATCATCAATGACATTTTTCCTGCTTGCAATAGTTGTTATTATATTTCCTTCTCCGACATTGCCTAATATTATAGAACTAGGCTTGGTGTTAATATTTATCCACTTAATTTCCTTAACCTTAGAATTTGCAATATTGTTGCTTTCCTTGGCAGCCAAAAATGAAGGTATAAGCGAAGAAAAAACAAAAATTACCAATATTAAACATACAAATAATTTCTTAAAATAACCGAATTTTAATTTATCTAAGTAAACAAAAAAAGATTTTATAGAAACTGAAGAAAAAATACATAAAACAAAACCGAAAAACATCAGTCCAAATGAAATTGTAAGAAATCTAAATACTAATAACAAAAGAATAGATAAAGCAAATGCAGAAAAAAGATAAACCGCCTTTTTCTTTTCCCTGGCAATAGATATATATATACCAATACTTCCAAAAATCAAAGGTAAGAAGCCAACACCAAAAACCAAATCTAAAAGTGTTAAGCTTCTAAAACTATCGCTTAATATATTCAAAGGTATATTCTGCCATAACACATTTGTTCCATGATACAAAAATGCTTTTTTATGATGAATGCAACAAAGGAAGTAAAAAAGAACAAATAATAAATAACCATAAATAGAATTTTTCATCCAATCTTAGCAAAGAATAAATCATAACAAGAAGTAAAGGAACAACCAAAGTATATACAGATAAGTTATTTAAAGTTTCACCAAATAATATGGGGAAAAAAGAAGATAATACAGCTGAAAAGATAGGAACATAAGGATCATCACTAATATATTTAGAGATTCCATAAACAATAAAAATTGTCAAGGAAATAAAGATTTCGGGTATAAGTTTCAGTAAAATTATAGAACCAAAACTTAAGAATGCCATAATTACATGAAACAAAGGAGGATAAAGCACTTCCCTCCCTCCGTAGCTTAAATTATCATAAGTAAGTGGGGATTTTTCCTCTAAAAAATATTGTATATGTCTCAGATGAAAATAAGCACCATCTGTATTAAAATGATTTGTCTGAAAAGCAAAATATAATCTAAATCCAAGAACAAATAAAAAAAATAAAAATAATATTAGATATTCAGTCTTGAACTTATTTTTTATTATCCCCATCATCAGTTTTACTTTGAACCCCATCAACATTAAATGCCTGCATCTTGCTTCTTAACTGGTTTTCTACAACGTCAAAATAATCATAAAACTTACTAGTTAACTTTAATATTCTTGTTCTTCCCATTGGCTCGCTAGTAACAAAATCCAATTCCTTTAAGGTTTTTATATGATCATAAGCACCATTTCCCCTTATCTTTATTATTTCACTTTGAGAAACAGGATTTTTGTAAGCTACTACTGCCAAAGTCTCTTGAGTTGGCCTATCTAGTTCAGAATCACTTAATAAACTTTCAGTTAAATACAAATAATTTTTCCTAATATTTAATTTCCATTTATCGCCTTGCTCAAGCAATTCCAAAGCACCATTTCTATTTTCATAATCTACTTTTAAAGATTGGAGTGTTTCTTTTAAATACCCTAAACTAGCAACGCCACAGAGTTTAGATAGCTCTTCTACACCTATAAATCTTCCAGTTGTAAATAATATTGCCTCTACTTTGTTTTTGTCTTCTTGCATAGTTGATTAAAAAAATTACAATTTAAAAGGCTTGCGAAATATCTAGAAACTAAAGAAATTAGCGAATTTTCCGAAAAAACTTGTTTGTTCCTGGGATTGTGAAGTCTGTTCAGAACTTTTTTGTTGAACAGGCTGAGCAACAGGCTTACTATATTCATAAGGTTGCTGCGCTGGAACATTAGGCTCAACTGGTATTTGATCTCTTGGAACATTACAGCAAGTTATGTAAATAGGTGAAACATTATCTAATGTAGAATAACACTTCTTCTCAAATCCTTTCTGAACTTTCTCAGTAATCTCAAATTGCTTTGATAAATTAACTAATTCTATAATATTCTTTTTAGTAAAATAATGATGAGAATAATTTATAACAATATTATCAGTAAAATCATTTATGGTGTCCTCATAACTAACAACAAAAACTGTAAACTTATTAAGGTACTCATAATAATAATTTACTCTTCCATCCCAACTTATTTGGGGATTAGGCAGATACTTATCAGTATCACTCCAGAAAGGGTGATTTTTATTATACTCAACTATTCCACCCCAAAATTTATCTATTTTTACAATATAAGGAATATAGGGATAACTTTTAATGCTACCATTAGGGTAGAAGGTGACATTAAATTCATCTCCAGTAGTTGCATTATATGGTTTACTATTAATACATGTAAAAAACTGCTTTAAAATAAGTAAGTCCCTATTACTTTGATTATTAAATCCACCATTTTTACAAAAGGCTATAGGATCTGCCCATCTATAATCACTAAGATAATCAAATTCTTTAAATGTTATATTTAACACTTCACCATCAGGAGATTTAATTATATTAGAAACACCTCTGAGCAATTTTACTTGACCTTCAAATTTATTAAAGACATCAATAGTTTTATTTATTGGAACTGTTTCAGTTATGTTCACAATTTTGTTTACATATTCATAAGCTGGCTCTTCTGCACAACCAATCCCAGTATTGCAACTAGATGGATCTTTTAATAATGGCGATCTAATTTCATAGCAAGAATTATACCCAAATTTAGTACAGAATTCATAACCTGAAGAATAATTAGTAAAATTAGCAACTGGATTAAAAGTATTACAAGGATTAAACCTATTACCATCACTAACCATCATGGAAGTATCCTTAACTATTGTAGAAACATCACTTATTTGTGTTGTTTGTTCTCTAACAGGTTCACTTACTTGCTCAGTAGATTGATCAATTAGATTAGTATTCGTTTTAAAAAAATTCAGAGTAAAATAACCTGTTGCAGCACTGCCAAAATAAAATCCTATTGTAAAAAGGGAAAATACAAGTATCAACCCAACAATAATACCGACAAACAATCCCTTTTCCATTAATGTTATTTTAAAGTAATCATATATAAAATAAACGTTACTACTTATAAAAACTAAAATTCAATTGCATATCTCATTATAGCAGCAACACCTCCAAGTTCTTTAAGCTGCACTCCTTCTTTAGTTTCAGTGCTTATAATAAAAACTTTAGTTCCTGTAGTATTTGCTTTCTCTTCAAATTCATCTATTCTAGAAAAACTTTCAGACAATAACAATTTATCAACAGCACCATAATCTAAAGCTTTCATCACATCACCAGCACCATAAACAACCTTATCAGAATTCGTAGACAATAAAGTAAAAAACTCATTTATAATTGCTTTCTCCTTTATTATCTCAGCTTCAGCCAATGCATCTTGTGATCTTTCAACTAATTCATGTAACCCTTGCTCATCAGTATATGTAATATCTTTAATTGCAACTATTTTTTTCTTTAATTCATTATGTAAATGATCTCCATTTACAAAAGTCTCTTTTGTTGGACCTGGCCCTCCAATTAAAATTCCTTTTAAATCCTTAACTCCGACAGCAGCAAACTCTACATTTGCAACTTCAGCTATTCTCTTATAAAATTCATTTGCAGCTTCTTCTCTTAACCTTGCATAACGTTGCTGACTATTATGTACTAAAATACCATTAACGAAGAAGTTTTTATTTTCAACACTAATATCAATTAAATCTTTTTCACCTTCTATAACTTCAATTTTCTTTATTTTTACAGGGATTAAAGGATAATCAACGATTTTTTTCAATTCTTCATACAATTCAACTTCATCTATTAATCTATTTAAGAAAACACGATTAAATATTCCTTTACTCATTCCACGTTTATCATAAAAAAATAATGAAACATTCTTAAAATCTTGCTTTAAATAACCAGAGCACTCTATTAATTCTCTAATCCCTTTTCCAGAATAAGTAACCTGCCTAATATTATTTCTATTTGTTGTTGAATCTATTAGCTTATTTAATTTTGAAGTTTTTTCTTCAGCAACAAAACCAATATAATTTTTAAAATTGATCAAAGATTCTTTATCAGTAATTCTAATCACCCATTTACCACGCCCAGCATAGCAAAAAGAACCAATTATACTAAATCTTAATAATAATAATCTTATCTGATTAACTAAGAGTTTATTTTTCATCGCAATTCCAACTTCATCTTTAACAGGATAACCTTCAGCATCAAAAATACCTTTCAAAAAAGAAGCAACAACTTCATTCCTAGATACCATAATTTTAACTAATTCAATTCTATCATCTTTATCATAACTGCCATCACCCACAATATAACCAACAAATCTTGCCAAATCTTCTGTAAGACTTACTGGTAATTTAGTGCTGCCATCACCCTTATAATTTAACTTTTGCAATTGTCCATTAAAATCAATTTTTTCAGGCATTAATAAAAAATCTTCATCAATTTTTAATTCTGAAGCAATTTTTTCACTTATTTTACCCTTATTCCATATAAAGAAAGTATGATTCGGAGAAGCACCAATTTCTAATCTTGGGTATCCTGTAATAACCCTCAATATTTTTTTATGCTTAGTTATTGAAGAATTTAAAACTTTTGAATTATTAATTGAAACATTAGAAAAATTAAAACCTCTTAGTGTATTATTTTTATTTACTTCTTTAATAGGAACAATTCTTCCATCTTCTAAATAAATCAGACTCTCAGGATCCAAACACCAACCTCCAACTTTAACTTTCCCAGGAACAGAAGAAGTAAAGTCTCTAATTACAACAATACTCTTGCCTTTCAAAAACCCAATTGTTGCTTCTCTATTGTCCATAACAATCAAGCCATAAATTTCATTGATCTGCATCATCTCTTCCAAAGGACCTAAAACAAAAGTCTGATCGCATCTATACATTCTAACATTAATAGGAACAGGGGGCTCAATGCTCCAAACCTTAATATCTTGTTTTCCTTCTTGTGAAGCAATGTTGCCAGAAAAAGCAGCAATTCCATTTTCAGGAGTTCTTTGATATAGTCTTAAATGCCTAATCATCCTTTCTAAAGAATCTTGAACATTTAATCTTGTAGTTTTATCTTTAATATTAGAAGCAGTACCTTGTTCTTGTGCTAAATGCTGTATGATTTTAATAAGATCGTAGCCTGCAGGAACATAAACTGAAACAAATTCAGTATGCCTTCCCCTATATTGCTTTAATTCATTTATAAATTTCCTAATCTTGTATGTTTGTTTTGTATCTAACATTTTAATTTCCTATGAAAAATATAGGCTAGAATCTAACTAAAAAATACAACTTAATTAAATTAATAAAATTTTGCATAAATCTAAGTAATTAGAAAGTTTAAAAGGATTACTATCGAACTAAATTTTTTAATCAGTCGAAAATAAAAAATATTTTTATATTTTAGAAACGTCTAGCAGGGACATTGGGTTCTTTTGGTGGTGGTTGAAATCCAATTTTACAGCAGTTTATTTTTAAATCCCCAGCACCCAATCCTGTGTAATCATAATCAACATTAGTCTCAGGTATGTAACAGTTCTTCTGAGCTTCAGGACTATCAATTAAATAAATAATTGCTTTGTCATTTTTATCATCATCAGAATTAAAAGTACTAACAACATAAATAATTATTCCATTTACTGTTTCTCTATCCATAACATCAATCGAATCTGATAAACCATCAACAGTAAATAATGCACTATTATCGCCTACGCCTTCTAATTTTATGGTTTTGCCGAATAAAAACTTACTATCACCAATGCTAAAAGCAAGTGAACCATAAACATTCTCACATTTTATTTGATTTTTACAATCAACAACATAAGAAAAACCCCTAGATTGGGTTACATACATATTTACACAAATATTGTATCCTTTTGATTGGCAGTATTCATAACCTGAATTATAAAAGTTTACGGAATCATTTTTATTAAAAAATAATACCCTACATCCATTATCAATAGGTTTGCCTTGATAGTTTCCAAAACTCTTAGGAGCATAGTCAATATTATCAGAAAGTAAGTCAGAAGAAACATTAGAAGCGACTGTCGCGCTTGTTTGCTTTGCTACATTAGTTATTTGCTCAGATTGTTGAGTCTGTGTAACTTGAGTATTAGATCTAGTAAAGAAATCAAGAATAGCAATTCCGGTTATGTTAGAACTAAATGCAAATACAAAAACAACTAAAACCAAAACCAACATAACAATAGAAAACCTAATTATTAAATTTTTGTCCATAATATTTTTTTAAAACTAAGTTATATATATCGTTATTACTAATAAGTTATTAACCTAAAATAAAGGATAATATTGATACAAAAATTGTAACACTTATAGTTAATATTGATACAAAAATTGTAACACTTATAGTTAATATTGATACAAAAATTGTAACACTAAGAAAAGCTTAAATATAAGTTACATATTAAAAAAACAATGAAACGTGAAGAATTGTATTATGTCTTATTTGAACAGCAAAGGGAGTTCCAAAAAAAAAGAGAATTTATAGACAGAACACAAAAAAATAAAATTATAGAATTATTGAAATTAAAGCTTCCAATTGTAATAACTGGTGTTAGAAGGTGTGGAAAATCTACTCTCATTTATATATTAAAAAAACATTTACAATTAAAAGAAAAGGAATGGTTATATCTAAATTTCAATGATGAAAGATTATCTCAGTTCTCAATAGAAGATTTCCAAAAAATTATAGATTATCTCAACGAAAAAGATTACGAAGAAAAATGCTTTTTATTTATTGATGAGATACAGGAAGTCGGTAAATGGGAGAAATGGATAGACAGGATAAAAGAAAAATACCAAATCATTATAACAGGATCAAATTCCAAATTATTAAGCAAAGAAATTTCAACCATTTTGACTGGAAGATCAATAAATGTAAGTTTGTACCCTTTTAGTTTTATGGAATTTATAAATGCAAAAAATATCTTATTAAAAAACTGGGAAATAGATTTAAAATTGCAAGCTAAAATAAGAAAAGAATTTTCTTTATTCATGTTATCTGGTGGGATACCAAAAAGAGTGACTGATAATGATGATAAAATATTACAGGAAAATTATGAAAATATTCTTTATAGGGATATTATAAAAAGATTTAATGCAAATCTAGAAAAGACAATTAAAGAGATATCAGTATACATGCTATCAAATATATCTAAAGAACTGAGCTTAAGATCATTGTCAAAAACAGTTGAAGTAAAAAACCTATCAACATTAAAATCTATTTTAGATACATTTGAAAAAGCATTCGTAATATTTTTTATAAACAAATTCGATTATTCAATAAGAAAACAAATAAAAAACCCAAAAAAAATATATTGCATTGATAATGGGTTTATTGCTCAAGGAGGTTTTAGATTTTCAGATGATGATGGAAAGCTTTTGGAGAACTTGGTTTTTATAGAGCTAAAAAGAATTTACAATAACGAAATTTACTATTTTTCAGAAAAAAATGAATGTGATTTTATTCTAAGAACTGGAAATAAAGTTATAAAAGCTATTCAGGTTTGCTATGATTTAAATAATGAAAATAAAGAAAGGGAAATAAATGGGTTGCTTGAAGCTATAAATAAATTTGGTTTGAACGAGGGTTTAATATTGACATTTGATAAAGAAGAAGAGATTAAAATAGGAAATAAAAAAATAAAAATTAAACCTGCATGGAAATGGCTCTTATCTAATAATTAGAATTCAACTTTTAATTTTTTTTCATATTTAATGTTCTGTGCTTGTGTAACAGCAGCTAGGTCTTTTTCTACATTATTCAAAATTAAGTTATCAACAACCAATAATTTCACAGGCTCTTTTAAAGATTTAGAATTTCTGGATTTTTCCTGTCTTACAAAACCCACTACGTTAACAAACTCATCTCCAATTTCAATAGATTTCTCATTCAATTTCAATTTCACTTCGGGCCATTCACTAATATGTATGCTTTCTGTATCCTCAGACTTCTTAAAAATATCTTGGTACAACTCCTCTGTAATATAAGGCATTATAGGGGCAAACAATTTCAAAATATTTAATAAACATATATGTAAAGTATACAATGCACTTTCTTTTCCTTTGTTTGAAACTTCAGAATAAACCCTGTGTTTTACAAACTCTAGATAATTATCACAAAAGTCTTTCCAGAAAAATAATTCTATTGCTGATTTAGCCTTGCTATATTCATAAGATTCAAAACCAACAGTGCAAGCCTTTATTGTTTTATCCAATCTATAAAGTATCCACTGATCTAAAATTTCTAGATCAGCTTTTCTTAATTTATAATTCTCAAAATGCTTTTTAACAAAACTAGCAGCATTCCATAATTTTGTTATTGTCTTATATCCTGTAGCTAAATCCTTCTCTAAATATCTTAAATCATCTCCTAATTTAGAGCCAGCAGCCCAAAATCTTAATGCATCAGCTGGATATTTACTTAATACTTGAGCAGGTTCAACTACATTGCCCTTAGACTTATGCATTGCTTGTCCTTTAGGATCAAGAACATGGCCAGAAATAACTATGTCTTTCCAAGGAATTTCATTATGATGATAAATACTTTTAACTATTGTATAAAAAGCCCAGGTTCGAATTATATCATGAGCCTGAGCTCTCAAACTACAAGGAAAAATTTTCTCAAAATCAAAATCATAAAAATTATCTCCAGTCCAATTTAATATTATTTGAGGAGTAACACTAGAAGTATTCCAAGTATCCATAACATCTTGTTCACCATCAAAATTATTAGAACCGCATTTGCATTTTTTCTTAGGCTTATCAACTAAAGGATCAACAGGTAGGTCTTTTTCATCTGCAACAACAAAGTTCCCGCATTTTTTACAATTCCAAACAGGAAATGGAACTCCAAAATGTCTCTGCCTTGATATACACCAGTCCCATTGTAATCCTTCAATCCAATGTTCATACCTAATCTTCATAAATTCAGGATACCATTTTATTTTATTGCCTGCTTCTAAAAACCTTTTCTTATTATCTAAAATTTTAATAAACCATTGTCTCGTACTCAAAAACTCTATCTCAGTACCGCACCTTTCATGAACATTAACAACTTGTTTCAGTGGTTCTTGTTTGACTAAAGCTCCGGCACTTTTCCAGTCTTCCAAAACAGCATCTCTGGCCTCTTTAACAGTCATGCCTTTGTATTTGCCTGCTTTTTCATTTAATGTCCCGTCTTTATTCATAATATGTATTACTTTTAACTCTGGATGTTTTCTTACAAATTGTAAATCATGAATATCCCCATAAGGACACCAATAAACTGCTCCAGTTCCAAATTCCATTTTGGAAAAATCATCAGCAATTACAGGAACTTTAATATTACTAACAGGAATTATCGCCTTCTTTCCTACTAAACTTTTATACCTTTCATCATCAGGATGAACAGAAATAGCAATACAAGCCATCATAAGTTCAGGTCTTGTTGTAGCAAATATTACATTTCCCCCACCCTCAACTTCAGTTTTAATATAATTAAGTTTAGATTCTCTTTCTTTGTCTTCTAAATCAGCTTGCGCAATTGCAGTTTGGCATTGAACACACCACATTGTAACGCCTTCACTATTATAAGTTAAACCCTTATTAAACAAATCAATAAAAGATTTTTGTGATGTTCTTATACAATGTTCATCTATTGTTGAATAAATATCAGAAAAATCACAGCTCATACCTATTATTTTCCAATCATTAACAAAATCATTTTTAATTTCTTTGATTGTTTTATCACAAAGCACTACAAATTCCTGTCTTGGCATTTTAACAGATCTAACATTTTTTAGCTTTTCAACAAGTTTCTCTGTAGGCAAACCATTGTCATCAGTTCCAAAAGGATAAAACACATTTTCTCCTTTCATTCTATGATATCTAGCAATAAAATCTTGTTGAGAATAACTAAATGCATGTCCTATATGCATCTTCCCGGAAACTGTAGGTGGTGGTGTATCAATAATGTAATTTTTCGCTTTAGATTTTTTATTATAAATATAAATGCCCTTTCTATCCCAAAATTCTCTCCATTTCTTTTCCGCATCTTTAAAATTATAAACGTTCATAGTTTACTCCTTCAATTTATTTATTAAAAACTTTGTGTTTATTAAAATTAACAATGTATTGCCTAAAAGGCTTAAACCACTACAACAAATGAAAAAATATTTACAAGAAATTGCTTATTAATAACAAAAAAACAATTTGTCATAAAAATTAGAGAGTAAGATTATATTAAAGGCTTTCTATCAAACCAAACTATACAAAAAGTTTAAGAATATTGGTTTGATTCAAAATTAAATAAGGGGACGTAGCTCAATCTGTGGATAACACCGATTAAGGAGAGTACACAACTTATAAGTTGGCTTATACCGCTGAAGCCGGTGTTGTTATGGGTTCAAATCCCATCGTCCCCATATTCATCAAAACATTTAAATATAATACATAACAATTAAAACCCATGCAATCAAAAAAGGGTGCTATTGAGCTTTCTATAACAACAATAATAGTTGTTGTTATTGGTGTTACCCTCTTAATATTTGGCTTGGTCTTCGTAAGAGGTGTATTTGAAAAAGTTACTACATTAACAGAAGATGCATTCAGAGCTGCAGAAAAAGAAGTTCAGCAAAGAATGGGTGCCAGTGATAAAATCTATGTATCTGGTGTTAATTTTGAAGTAGAATCTGGTAAATCAACAGTATTTACTGTGGGTGTACAAAACTTTGGAGAAGAAACAACAGTATCAAAATTTAAAATAGACATAGTTCCTGGAGATACTAAAATAAAGAAAGACGAATGGTTCACATTGCCACCAGAAGATAATCTAAAACCTGGAGACAAAAAAGGTTTTCCAGTTAAAGTTACACTGCCTAAAGGTGCACCGCCAGGAAAAAGTTACACATTTACAATAAGAGTATTCAAAAACAATGAAGAATATGCCTCTCAAGCAATAATTGTTTCTGTAAAAGAAAGTTAAAATAAACCCTTCAACTAGTTTGTAAATTATTTATTTGTATGATATTAAAAATGAAGAAAAAAAATTAAACAGATTCTATTGAGCTTAGATCTTCATCTACACCTTCAAGATCGTTGTCATTCAAGTCTGTATTCTCTTGGTCTATATTTTTAATATCATTATCTATTGGTGTGGTTACCTGTCCTGATGTTTGCTCAGCAACTTTCCTTTGCTGAGTGCAGGAAGTTAAAAAAACCAAAAATAATGAAAATAAAAACAAAAAAGTTAGTGCTTTTTTCATATTAACTCCATGTTCTATTCCTATATTAAGCTTACGCTCATTTATGAAGCACTTGCATTAGCACTAACTTCTACTTCAGTCTCTGCTTCATTCTCAGACAAGTCTTCTAATTCACTCTCAGCTTCAGCACCAGCTTTGATCTTAATAGAAAATACTATCTTCTTAAGATCTTCATGTGCTAGTTTAAGTTCCTTATGAGCCTCAACCAATAGTTTATGCCCTTCCTTAACTATCGCACTTGTATTGCCTTCAGCCTCAAATTTAACTCTTGCTTGTTCTACAAAATTCTTCGCATTGGCTATATGCATTCTGAAGCTTTCAAATTGTGGTTCTACACTTGAAACATCATAACCTTTTTGTTCTAATCTATCAAGTGTTTTTTCTAGTTTCTTTTCAAGGGATTCAGCTCTTTGAGTCGCAAATGAAAACTTATGAGACATTACAGTTCCTCTAGATTCCTCAAGATGTTCTTTAACGTCCTTCCACTCAGCTCTCAACTTTTTAGCTAATTCCTTGACTTCTTCCTTTGTTGTTGCATTCTCTACTTCAACTTTATATTTAGCTAAAATCTCAAGTTTTGCGTTTACTGCTTCAAGCTTAGTTTCCAAGCTAGCTTTATTATCAGTCTGTGCCATTACTTCTTCAATCTTAGCCTTTCTTTTCTCCAAGACACGCTCCATTGTATTTATTGTTTTTAATAAATAACTCTTCGCATCTTCTTTCAAAAAGTTGTCCTTCCTTTTATTACACTCTTCGCTTGAATTATTATTACAAGCTTCTTTTACTTCTTTATGCTTTGCTCTAAAATCAACTTTTGCTTTCACATAAGCTTCTTTTGATAGCATAAACTTTTCCTTTGTCTCTAGGAACTTAGTTCTTAATTCTACATGCTTTTTCATTGCAAGCTCTCTGTCCATCTTTACACTAACATTAGCTTTAACAATAGAACTAACTTCTTTGCCAAACTCGCTTAGTCCTTTCATTCTGTCTTGTTTCTCAGCCTTAACATCAGTATCTTCACTAGCTAATACAGGAAAGATACTAACTATAAATAAAGCCAAAACAACCAATGTCATTATTTTTTTCATTTTTTAACCTCCATTGTTAATTCAAATTTTTATTATGTTAAGATATAATACCTAACCTTCTTTATAAACATGCTTTCAAAATACTTAAATTAAAGCTTTATGAGAACAATTAAAACTTTACAAAGCTTTATTTTCCCTTTTTTTATTATTTAGAAAGATATTTAAGTCATTTTAGTTATAAAAAGATAAAAATGAAGAAAACAATATTAATTTTGATTTTTAGTCTGTTTCTAGTACAAATAGTATCGGCAGCAACAATAAGCGGAACAGTCTATGATTTTTCATTAAAGAAAATAAATAATGTAATAATTGAAATTAATACCCAGCCAATGCAAAGACAAATAGTAAAAGAAGGCTCTTATTCATTTGAAGTTCAAAAAGGTTCATATGCAATAGTCGCTAAAACAGCAGATAATATAATAATTGCGAAGGAAAACATAATTGTAAGTGAAGAAGGTAAATATAATTTAGATCTAATTGGTTTTATTGACATAAGTGAAGAAGAAGAATTAGCAAACGATACTAATATAGATATTAATGGTGACATTGATGTTGTAGAGCCAAATAATAATTATTGGTTAATAATATCTATTGTATTAATAATGGTTTTAATATTTGGCTTATTTTACTATAAAAAAAGGAAAAAAGCTCCTGAAGTAAGTGAAGAAATAACTGATGATCTCACAGAAAAAATTCTAGATATAATGAAAAAAGAACAAGGAAGAATAACACAAAAAGAGCTTAGGAAAAAACTCCCTTATTCTGAAGCAAAAATAAGTTTAGTTCTTACTGAATTAGAAGCAATACAAAAGATAGAGAAAATAAAAAAGGGTAGAAGTAATGTTATTATAATTAAAAAATAATTATTGAATAAAAACTTATGCAGCATTAGCCATACTGCTATAGGAAGAATAAGTATCAATATTGCTCTTAGCGCTATTCAAATAATTAACTGCACTAACCAAATAGCCACAGACAGCATCCTTGCCCAATGAAGGCACAGGAAATCCTCTTTTTAATTTTTCTTCACCCCACATCTCAACTTGCAATATTTTTAAAATATCATAAACCTTATCATCATTTGCTTGAATATTTTTAGACCAAGCAATTATCATGTCTCTTAGCTGATCAGAATTTTTTATGCTATTTAAAGTATTTATTGTATTGTTCATTCTTTCATCAGCAAAAACAACACCGTTTCTTATTCCAGACCTCATATGAATAAGTCTATTCTTAACTTCTTCATAATACAAAGGTTCATGCCTTCTGGCAGGCTGAAAATCTCTCATTGCCTCTAAAAATTTTCCTATATTCTCAGAAGCCAATTTTAAATTGTCTTTAGTAGATTTCAAATAACCATTAAGCTCTTCATCTGAAATCCTATTGCTGGAACTCATAAACCTGCTCTTTATAGTATCTAAAAATCCCATAACCATAGATACAGTTCTCTTGTTTAAATAAATTTCTCTACACAAAAATTAATTATACAAGATATAGAAAGCCTTTTAAATAATCCAAAATCACCAATCTAAGAAAATCTAAAGGATTAACAAATCCACTTAACTCCGCGAGGAGCAAAAATATGGTAACTATATACGACGCAGATATACAAAAATCTATAGAAAAACTTAGCGATAGTTTAAAATCTCTTGTTAAAGCACCTGAATGGACAAAATTTGTTAAAACAGGGCAAAGCAAAGCAAGGCCTCCTGTTGATTCAGACTGGTTCTACAAAAGAGCAGCTGCTATTTTAATCACAATATACAAAAGAGGGCCAATAGGTGTATCTAAACTAAGAGTTAAATATGGATCAAAGAAAAGAAGAGGACATAATCCAGAAAAATTTTACATAGCATCTGGTAAAATAATCAGAAATATACTTCAACAATTAGATAAGGCAAATCTTACATTGTATAAAAAAGAAGGGATAATAAAAGGCAGAATAATAACTGCTAAAGGAAAATCTCTAGTAAATAAAAACGCTGTAATAATGAAAAATGAGCAGTGAGGATGAAGCAAGAAAAATTCAGGAAAAAATACTAGAGATTGAAACAATGGCAAAAAAATTCATGACACAAGAAGCAATATCACGCTATGGCACACTAAAAAGTGCACACATACAAAAAGCACTTCAGGCAATAGCATTAATTGCACAGCTCGCATCGCAAAATCAGATAAAAGAAAAAATAACAGATGAGCAGTTTAAGCAATTGCTTATGAGATTAGAACCAGAGAAAAAAGAAACAAGGATAATAAGGAAATAAAATGAGCCGTTATAAACCAAAAGCGAAAAAATTACGTTTGGCAAAGAAAGGAAAACAAACTAGATGGGCTCCTCTTTGGTTAGTTCCAAAACTAAATAAAGGCCTTAGAAAAATTCATCCATCAAGATATACTACGAAGAAAAGAAGCTGGAGAAAAACTAAAACTAAAGCATAATGGCAGAGGAAAAGATATTCACAATTGGTTTAAGAAAAGAATTTTTAAAGAAACCAAAATATAGAAGGGCTAAAAAAGCAGTTACTGCTGTAAAGGAGTTTATTATACAACACTTAAAAGTAAAAGAAGTTAAAATAGGTCCGAACTTAAATTCAAAAATCTGGGAACGTGGAAAAAGAAATCCCCCTTCAAAAATAAAAGTTAAAGGTTTGGTAGAAGAAGGTATAGCCTATGTAGAGCTTCCTGAATTTGAATTTAAGCCAAAACCTAAAGAAGAAAAGAAGCTTGAAAAAACATCTAAAAAAGAGTCAGTTGAAGTAGCAAAAGAAGAGCAAAAGAAAGAACAGGAAAAAGAATCAATAAAAGAATTAGCACATGAAGAAAAAGTAAAAGAGAAGAAAGAACACCATCATGAACCTATAGAGGTTCCGCATGCTGAAATTAAGCAGCCTGAAAAAGACATAGAAAATAAATCTAAGAAAGGAAGAGTTGTTGGAAGTACAGGTAAAAAAGGCGCAAAACAAGCCAAGCCTTAAATTTATTTAACAGCTATATGCTGAACAAAGTCAAAATGTTCCGGTTTTTCTTTATTAAAATCATAATAAGTTTCAACTTTCTTAAAACCAACAGCCTTCAATAAAGAGAACATTTCTTCAGCCCTAAATGGATATAATTTAAGCCTGTAACTTTCATTCTTTTTATGATGCTTCCATTCCATAACAACATAATTATTATTAATTTCTATAGGATAACCAGAAACTAATTCCCCGCAATAATAATATTTTCTACTATACTTAAAATTAATTAAAGCTTCTTTTTTATTATTAAGCATGTAATCATAATTTCTATGGTCAATTATGAGAATGCCGCCTTTTCTTAAAAGAAAATACATTTCTTTAAGAGCTGTAATTTGGTCTTCTTTCTTGAGCATATAAGTAAAAGAATTGCCCAAACATATTAAAGCATCAAATTGAATATTATAGCACTTTGATAATTCTCTCCAATCACAATTTTTAATATTCAAAATAACATTATTTTTATTTGCATTAATTAAAGCTAAATTTTTAAAATCATTATCTATTTCATTACTATAGACTTGAAATTTATTTTTAATTAAATTTATAGATTCATAGCCGCCACCTAAAGCAGTATCTAAAATAACCTTACAGCCATTTTCTTTTAGTTTGTTAGTAAAGAAACTTTCCTCTCCTTTCTTTCTTTTTTCCCAATCTACAAAGTCTGTCCAAAGACCAACCATTCCTTTGGGTGTTAAATATGATTGTGTTTTTACCATAAACAACAAGAATTTATTAATATATATTAAGTGTTTTATATAAAAACTAGACAAAAAGATAATATTTATATATAATAAGTACATTTTGTCTATATGGAACAAATAAAATTAGATTTAAAAGATAAAAAGTTATTATTTGAATTAGATTTTGATGCAAGAGTAAGCTATAGTCAATTGGCTAAAAAATTGGATTTAAGTAAACAGGGAGTAGAATATAAACTGAATAATTTAATGAAAAGGGGGATAATAAAAGGATTTTATACTGTTGTTAATGTTCCCAAATTAGGTTATTTATATTGTAGAATAATAATAACCCTGCAAAATGTAAATCCTGAAAAAGAAAACGAGATTTTAGATTATGTAATTAAAAATCCAAGATTTTTCTGGGTATTTACAACACAAGGAGTTTACGATCTTCTAATTGTTATGTGGGCCAAAAATATAACAGAACTAAAAAATGCTGTTGATGACTTAGTATCTAGATTCGGACAATATATAAAATACAAAAATGAGACGCTAACTACAGATGTTATCCATTACCAACATAGATATTTGCTAGGAATAAAACCAACAAAAGAGATTCATATTAAAGAAACACAAGATAAATTAAAAATTGATGAAACAGATAAAAATATTCTAAGATTGATAGTAGACAATGCAAGAATACCTTTAGTTGAAATTAGTAGAGCATTAAAAATAAATCCAAAAGTAATAGCCAATAGGATAAATAAAATGAAAAAATTAAACTTAATTGAAGGTTATAGGCCAATAATTAATCATAATATTTTAGGTTATTCATACTATAAATTATGGATTAATCTTAATAATATAACAAAAGACAAACTAGTGCAATTAAAAAATCATATAAAAAACAACCCAATAGTATTATATATAGTAGAAGGAATTAGTATGCCTGGAGATTTAGATATAGAAATAATGGTTAAGACAAGCCAAGAGTTATTTGATTTTGTTAAAGATTTAAGATCAAAATTTCCAACAATGATAGGAGACTACAAAACTTTTATGTTTTATGAAACAAGGAAAGTAAGGTATTTGCCATTTTGAAAAATGAACAAACTGCCATTTGAAGAAATAGAAAGAGAAATTTTGATAAAAAAAGAATCTTCTACAAATGAAAGTT
Source organism: Candidatus Woesearchaeota archaeon (assembly GCA_016179945.1). Taxonomy (GTDB): domain Archaea; phylum Nanobdellota; class Nanobdellia; order SCGC-AAA011-G17; family GW2011-AR18; genus JACPCE01. Next base: position 19,854 of record JACPCE010000001.1, read on the forward strand.
ACGGAAAAAGACCAGAAGAAAGAACAATTCAAGAATTACTAAACTATGGAGTAATTTGTTTAAATAAAATAGACGGTCCCAGCTCTCATCAAGTAGCAGATTATGTAAAAAAGATATTAAAGTTAGAAAAAGTAGGCCATGGTGGTACATTAGACCCGGGTGTTACCGGAGTCTTACCAATATCATTAGGCAAAGCTACAAAAATTATGGAAGCTTTATTAAAAGCAGGCAAAGAATATGTCTGCTTAATGCACATTCATTCTCCAGTTTCACAATCAAAAATTCATAAAGCTTCAAAAGATTTCATAGGAAAGATAATTCAATTACCTCCTGTAAAATCTGCTGTAAAAAGAGAATTAAGAGAAAGAGAAATTTATTATCTAGAAATTCTAGAAATTAAAAATCAAGATGTATTGTTTAAAGTGGGGTGTCAGGCAGGAACTTACATAAGAACGCTTTGCGTTGGGCTAGGAAAATCATTAGGAACAAATGCCCATATGCAGCAATTAGTTAGAACAAAAGCAGGGCCATTTAATGATAAAGAATGGTACTCTCTGCAAGATATTAAAGATGCATTCTCTTTATATGAAGAAGGAAGTGAAAAACAATTAATGAAAATAATAAAACCAGTTGAATTTGCAGTTCAGCATTTGCCAAAAATATGGATAACAGATTCAGCAGTAGATACGCTATGCCATGGAGCTAATTTAAGTATTCCTGGAATTTCAAAATTACATTCAAAAATAGAAAAAAATAATATGGTGGCTATGATGACATTAAAAGATGAACTGATTGGTACGGGAATAGCTCAACTTACATCAGAAGAAATTATGAAAAATGAAAGGGGTCTGGCAGTGAAAATTAATAAAGTATTTATGGAACCAGAGATTTATCCTCATTTTAAAAAAATGTAAAATAAGTATAATTTATAGGATTTTATATATTTTCAAATCATTTGTAAAAACTTATATAGTAATAAATATCTAAAAATTCATGAGTATTTTAAATTTCATTGGTATTAATTTATTTAGAAGAAAAGAAAAAATATTAACAACAGATATGATTATTGAAATATATATTAGAATGCTAAAAGTAATTGAATTAATAAAAGTACTTCCAGAAAATAGAAATAATAGATCAATTATATTTAATAAATTTGTACTTGAAGACAGAAAACTTAAGTTAAAAATTGATAAAGTTGTTATAAACCTAAATCTAATAAATAATTTTTTTATAAAGCCCTTCTCTAAAATATATGAAGAATTAAGTCATGAAAATTTGTTGTATACAAATTACACTGGAAAAACAATAACACTAGCTCATGAAAGAAATGAAAGTGAAATAGATGCAAAAATAAAAGATTTTCTAATTCAATCTTATAATGACCATATAGTTCTAATATTTGAAGTATTTCTAAAACTGGAGGAGGATATAAAAGAAATAATAGGTTATATCTTAAAAGTGGGTATAATGGGAAAAAAATATACAGAAACTTTATTAACAATTAAAGAAGCTAATCCAATAATTGTAGACTTTACTAATTTACTTGTTGATTTAATAGAAAAAGAACACTTATTTGCAGAGCAAGAAAGAACAATAGAATTATTCAAGGCAAGAACTGGTAGAAGAAAGGTTAAAACACCAGCAGGTTACAGAAAAGCTGCATAATAACACAATTTATAATTATTTCTAAATTAATTTATATATGAAACAACTACAAATAATAGAAGAAAAACCAAAACTAAAAGATTTAATAAAAATAACAAGAGAATCAGGAATTCCTTTACTAGGTTTAATACATATAGGTATAATAGATAGGGGGTCTTCTTTACTTCAAGTTAGAGCATCAACTGCATGTAACATGAGATGCACATTTTGCAGTACTGCGGCAAATTCATATGAAATGCACCCATATAATTATGAAATAGAATTAGATTATTTAATGGATTGGATTAAAGAAGTAATAAAACTAAAAAATAATGAAGTCAATCAAATTAATATAGATTCTGTAGGTGAACCAACCGCATATCAAAAAATTACAGAATTAATAAAAGAATGCAAAAAAATTCCTGGAATAGAAATAATAACTATGCAGTCTAATGGAACTTTATTAACAAAAGAAAAAATAAAAGCAATGGAAGAAGCAGGACTAAACAGAATTAACCTGTCTGTACATTCTTTAATTTCAGAACAAGCAAAAGAATTATTTGGAAATGAAAATTATAATTTAGAAAAAATAAAAGAAATTTGTAATATTATTAATGACTCAAAAATAGAATTAAATTTAACACCTGTATATCTTACAGGAGTAAATGACCATCAAATAGAAAAACTAATAGAATTTGCAAAAGAAATAAATTGTAAAATCAGCATACAAAAATACGAAGTCTACAAATACTCAAGAAAAGATAAGAGAGTGAAAGAGCAGAATTGGTTTAAATTTTACAGAAAATTAGAAGAATTAGAGAAAAAACACAACTATAAACTAAAATTAGGACCAATAGATTTCAAAATAAAAAAATCAAAGAGAGTGCCACTAATTTTGTCTCGTGGCGATGTAGCCATAGTAGAAATTATCATGCCTGGCTGGATGAAAAATGAAATGATATCTAAATCAAACAACAGAGCAATAACAATAGTCGATTGCAATAACAAAATTGGAGATAAAGTAAGAGTAAAAATTCTAGAAACAAGAGATAGTATTTACATAGCAAAGAAAGTATGACTAATTGGTGATCCAAAAAACTTAAATATATTAATTTATGTTTATAAACAATAATACTCATCAATTCAAAGGAGGTGTAAAAATGGCTAGAGATGGTTCAATAATGGAAAAAGTTGGTGCTTGGTCCTTTATCATAGGCGGCCTAATAGCAGTTATTCTAGGAGCTATTGCATCTACTGCAGGCACAACATGGGTAATAGGTCTTCTTCTTGTTTTAGGTCTAGTTGTTGGCCTATTAAACATTAGTGATAAAGAAATAGTGCCTTTCCTTGTTGCTTGTGTGGCATTTTTGGCAGCTGCGCCAGCTCTTGGATCAGCAGTATCAAGCTTTGGAACAACATTTGCATGGCTAAGCAGAATATTAGTTCATTTAGCTGTATTCGTAGTTCCAGCTGCAATAATAGCTTCAGTAAAGGCAATCTTGGCTTTAGCAGGCACAAGATAAGTTTTTAAATTCCTTTTTTTTATTTTTATTTATGAAAAGAGTGAAAATAGCAGTTTCTGGTGATGTACAAGGAGTTTTCTACAGGGCATTTGTAAAGGACAGAGCAATAGAGTTAGGATTAACAGGTTATGTTAGAAATACAGAAGACAAAAAAGTAGAAGCAATTGTTGAAGGACACGAACTAAAAATCAACAAATTAATTGAACACTGCAAACAAGGCCCAATTGGCGCCAAGATAGAAAAAGTAACAACTACAACACTGCCTCATACAGGAGAATTCAAGCAGTTTAAAATAAAATATTAAACCAAAACTTTGTTAAAGAATTCTATTTTACAAAAAGCATGAAAGCAATTGCAACATGTATAAAAGGATTAGAAGAAATAACTCAATTAGAAATAAAAGAAATACTAAAGAAAAAATCAGAAATTATTATCCCGTCAAGAATAGCTTTTAATGTAAAAGAGGATAAAGAATTAGCTAATTTTGTATACAACACAAGAAGTTCTATAAAGGTTTACAAATTAATTAATCATGACAATTTCTCAGATTTAGATGAAATATTAAATAAAGTAAAGAAAATAAAATTTCCAAAAATTAAAAGTCCTTTTGTAGTAAGATGTGAAAGAATTGGAGAGCACAACTTTAATTCAATAGATGTAGAAAAAGAAATTGGTAATATTATAAACAAAGATAATAAACTAAAAGTAGATCTAAAAAATCCAACAACTATATTAATTATAGATATAGTAAGTAATAAATTTTTTTTAGGAATAGACTACACAGGAATAAAACTAACTAAAAGAAACTACAGAATAAAATTGCTTCCTAATTCAATAAATTCCGCTCTAGCTTATTCAATGTTAAGAATATCAGAAATAAAAGAAAAAGACACAATTTTAGATCCTATATGTAGATCTGGAGAAATAATGATAGAAGCAGCATTATACTTGCAAAAAATAGCAAATGGATTAAAACTATTAGATCAACTAGCATTTAATAAATTATTAAAATTTAATCCAAAAAATATAATAAAAACAAAGAAGTTAAAAATATATTCAATAGACTCATCACAAAACAGCTTAAAAAGTGCAGAAATAAATGCAAAAATAGCAAATATATACAAAAATATTATTTTTAGTCGTTATGAATTAGAGTGGTTAGATACAAAATTAGATAAAAATTCAATAGATAAAATAATAACCTTCCCTCAATATCCTACAAATAACCTCCCTACGCAAGAAGTTGAAAAAATTTACAAAGAATTATTTTATCAAGCAGAATTTATAATTAAAAAAAATGGAATAATAACCATATTAACACCAGTTCCAGAATTAATAGAAAAATATGCGAACTTAAGAAACTTCAAAAAAGAAAAAGAATATAAAATAAATTATATGCATCAAAATTTCTCAATATTAAAATTGAAAAATGAAATTTGTAATAAACAAAAAAATATTTGAAAAATTCGAGGGTTTAAACCTTGGAGTAATTATAGCTAAAAATATTAGCAACAAAGGAATAAATGAAGAAATATTAAACAAAATCAAAGAAAAAGAAGAATTCATAAGAAAAAACTACAAAACTGAGACACTGTCAGAGCATCCAAAAATAAACTGTTGGAGAAAAGTTTACTCAATATTTGGGGGAGAACCAAAGAAAAATAAATCTTCAATAGAATCATTATATAGAAGAATTTTAAGTGGAGAAAAAATAAGACATATAAATATTTTAGTAGATATTTATAACCTATTATCAATAAAATATATGCTTCCGATTGGAGGAGAAGATATTGATAAAATGCAAGGGGATATAGAACTAACTTTTGCAAATTCAAATGAAGCACCTACAATACTTTTAGGAGAAAAAGAGCCAAGACAACCACATGAAGGAGAAGTTATTTACAAAGATAAAATTTCAGCAATATGCAGAAGATGGAACTGGCGTGAAGCCGAAAGAACAAAATTAACAGAAGAAACAAAAAATTGTATTTTAGTTATAGAAGGGTTACATCCAACTACAAAAGAAGGAATAGAAATTGTCACAAAAGAGTTGAAGGAATTAACAGAAATATTATGTGGTGAAAAAATAAGTTATTGTATTCTAGATAAAAACAAAACAGATATAGAATTTTAATTTAGGAAAGTTTTTTAAATTATATATATGTAAAGAAGTTATGTCAAAAGAAGAAGAAATATTTAATCAAAGATTAAAGAAAATAGAAGAAATAAAAAACATGGGAATAAATCCATATCCTTACAAATTTGACCAGAAAAATCATGCTAATGAAATTCTTGAAAAATACAAAAACCTGGAAAAAGAAGAGAAAACTAAAGATAGCGCCTCATTAGCTGGAAGAATAATGAGTTTAAGGGAAATGGGAAAAGCTTCTTTTGGTCACATTCAGGATGTATCTGGAAAAATCCAATTTTATATTAGGGAAGATCAAGTTGGAGAAAAAACATACAGTTTATTCAAAAAATTAGACTTAGGCGATCTTATAGGAATAGAAATTCTTAATGCTTCAAAAAATCTGGGAAATTTTTTTTCTTCTGGTAAACTTCAAGTCGTAAAAACTTCTTAAAAGCGCCAAAAAGATCAAATTTACAAATTTCCTGCATAGACGCCCATCGAGTGTACTGAACCAGCAGCTGTTGTTGAGGTAAGAATGTCGAAGCGTACAAGTTGGCAGAGTTGTTTTAGATCTGAATAGTCGAGCATATCTAAAGTTTATCACAGAGAATTTATTGAATTTATTACAAAAATTAATGCATGGAATATGCAAATGTATTTAAGAATAGCTTATGAACTTGATCTAAAAAGATTAATAACTGGTGGTTTTGAAAAAATTTATGATCTAAGCTCTTGTTTCAGAAATGAAGATGCAGATAGAACCCATAATCCAGAATTCGCAATGATGGAAATACAATGGGCTTACGCAGATTATAACGATGCTATGAAATTAACAGAAGAATTGTGGGAATACGTAGCCAAAGAGGTTTTAAGAACAACAATTATTGAATATGCAGGAAATAAAATTAACTTAAAAGCACCATGGAATAGACTTACTATTAAAGATGCACTAAAAGAATTAGGTAATATTGATACTGACAAATTAAAAGATAAAGAATTAGTAGAATTAATAGAAAAAAACAAAATAGAATATGAAGGAAATCCAACAAGAGGAGAAATGATTATGTTATTATTTGAAAAATTATGTGAACATAAATTAATTCAACCAACACATATAACAGACCATCCAAAAGAATCTTGTCCACTAGCAAAAGCACATAGAAAAGATCCAAAATTAATAGAAAGAATTGAACCATTTATTAATGGATTTGAAGTGGGTAATTGTTACACAGAACTTAATGATCCAATTATACAAAGAAAACTTCTTGAAGAACAAGCTAAAAAAGGCAGGGGTGGTGATGAAGAAGCACACCCAATGGACGAGGATTTTATACAATCAATGGAATTTGGATTACCTCCAAACACAGGAATTGGTGTTGGTGTAGACAGAATGGTTATGTTGCTAACAGGTGCTGAATCAATTAGAGATATAATATTGTTTCCAACAATGAAACCAGAACAATTACTTGAAGACCAAACAGGAAAGGCAAAAGAAACAAAATTAGCAGTTGCAGTTCTTAACAAAGGGATTAAAATGAAAAAATGGGAAGAAATGAATACTATAGCGCATCTAAATGCAGCATTTGGTGCAAGAATAGGAAAGCAATTATTCTTGCAAGATAAAATAAAAACTAAAGATAATAAAGAAATTAATCTTAATATACAGCATGCAATCTTGATAAAAGAAGCAATATCAAACAAAGATATAATTAATTTAATTAAGCAGGCAGAAGAAAAAGAATTAGAAGTAGCTGAATTTACAAGAGAAATGATAATTACTACAGATGATAAAAAAGTAATTTCTCTTACACAAAATAAAAATTTAAATGATGTTGAATATCTTGGGGCTTTAATTTTCGGAGAAAAAGCAGATGTTGAAAAAATTACTAAAAATTTTAAATTGTATGAATAAAAATTAATAAGTTCTAAGAAATAAAGAAACATTTATAAACGGCTAAAATTGCTAAATTGATAAGAAAACGAGTCTAAAGCCTTAAAAAGCCTATTCTCGTTTTATGATAAACAATAAAAACTGGAGGTATGTAAAAATGAGTGAGTTATTGGTTGTAAGAAGTAAAATAAAAGACGTAGCAAAAGGAATGAATGTTTCTGGTGATTTTGCAGATGCTTTAAGTGCAAAAGTAGAAATGCTTATTAAAGAGGCTTGCAGAAGATCTAAAGAAAATAAAAGATCAACTATTCAACCTAGAGACCTATAAGTCTCTGGTTTTCTTTTTATATTTAATTAAGAAAGTTATTTATAGAACAGAATTATAATTTCTTTATGGCATCCAAAGGCAAGGGTTCTAGGACAGAAAGAGAACTTGTGCATTTATTCAATCAAACAGGAACTTGGTCTGCAATAAGGGTAGCAGGATCTGGTTTAACAAAAGACCCAAACCCAGACGTACTGGCAGGAAACAAAAAAAGACACCTTGCAATAGAATGCAAATCTATTAAAGGCATCTCAAAATATTTATATCCGGAAGAAATAGAACAAATAATCAACTTTGCAAATAAATTTGGAGCTGAGCCTTGGATAGCGATAAGATTTAATCACAAGGGATGGTATTTCCTAAAAACAGAAGACTTAGAAAAAACAAAAAGTTCAAATTTAGTAATTAATTTAAAATTAGCAGAAGAAAAAGGTTTAAAATTTGAGGATATAGTAAAAGAAGGTGATGAAAATGCAAGAACTAATAAAATATAGTGGATTAAAAGACTTAAATGAAGATGAACAAGTAAGATTAAAAAATCTTGTAGAAAAAGAATTCCCGAAAATACAAAGACTTGCAAAGGAAATTTCAAGTTTTAACATAAACATAAAAGTAATGAAAAAAGAGACTAAAAAAAGATATATGATAAATATGAAATTACAATCTAATGGAAAAATATTTGTTACAAAAAATAAAGATACTGAAAGGGGTGGTGATTGGGATCTTAATAAAGAAGTGCATAAAGAATTAAAAGCCTTAATTGGAGAACTCAAACACCATTATAAAAATAATGTTGGAAGATGGAAATTAGGTGGAATTAAAGGTTTGTTAAAGAAATTTGAATCTTAGTTAAATTTATGAATTATAGAAATAAACTAAAGAAATGTTAATAGTAAAAAACCTTAGAAAAAAGTACAAAGATTTTCTAGCATTAAAAGGAATAAGTTATGAAATAAAAGAAGGTGAAATATTTGGAATTCTTGGGCCAAACGGCGCTGGCAAATCCACAATGATAAAAATCCTCACTTGTTTCCATAAGCCTACTTCAGGAACTGTAGAAATAAATAAAATATCAATTAAAGAAAAGGATAAAATTAAACAATTGATCGGCTGGGTTCCTCAGGAGGAGACATTTTATACAAATTTAACTGTAAAAGAAAACATAGAATATTTCGGATCATTATATAACATTTCAAGAAAAGAAATAAAATCAAGATCTGAAGAAATATTAAAATTATTGCAAATAGAAAACAAAACAAACTCTCTCGCAGGATCTTTATCAGGAGGTATGAAAAGAAGGCTTAGCTTAGCTATAGCATTGATACATAATCCAAAAATTATTTACTTAGACGAACCAACAGCAGGAGTAGATCCAGTTTCAAGAAGAGCATTATGGGAAATAATAAAAAAAATAAAACAAAAAAATATCACAATATTATTCTGTACTCATTACTTGGATGAAGCTGAATTATTATGTGATAGAATTGCAATATTAAGATCTGGTGAAATTATAGCAATAGATACGCCGGCAAAATTGAAGAAAAAATATAAAACACTTGAAGAAGCATTCATAAAGTTGGTTAAATATGAAAATAGAAAAACTAGTTAAAAAAGATTTGAAATTATTCAGTAGAGATACAAAAACTCTTACTCTTATAATAATTGCTCCAGTAATTATTCTTGTTATTTTAGGAAATGTATTTGGACAAACAACAAGTGCAAAATCATTAGCAGGTTTAAAACTAGGCCTGTGCAATCTAGATGAAGAATACAAAGAAATAAGCATACCATTGTTTACAATTGAGGATTTAGGCAAAGAGTGCCAAGAAAAAGCAGAAGACTTGGTAAATGAAGGAAAAATAAGGGCTTCATTATTTATTCCAAAGAATTTTACAAAAAACATCAGAGAAGGATATGGTAGTGAAATAATTTTGTATGTAGATAATTCTAAGACCCAGACAGCAGTTATGGCCAGTGAATCTATAAAAGCATTGGTTCAAAAATTAAATGAAGATATTGGAACAGACTTTATAAGGGGCGCATGGGATAAATTAAGCGATCTTAATAAAAAACTAAAATTTGTAGTAAAAGAAGCAGAATATACAAAAAACCAGACCATCGATATACAAGAGAAAGTTGCAAATTTACAAAATAATCTAAAAAATATAAGCACTGAAGGTATTGAAAAACAGGTAATAGAAATAAATAAATCTTTAGGTGAATTATCAAATACACAAATAAACATAACTCCTGAAATAAATAACATTACAAAATCGCTGAAAGAAATACACAATACAAACTGCCAGGGAAACATATCTCAAGATCAGTGTTTAACAATAAACAGCACAATAAACAAGCTAGATATAATAAATGAGAATATTGCAGACAAGGAAAATAAAATCAATCTGGTTCTAAAAAAAATAGATTCAACACAGTTAAATGCAACAGCAGTAAAAATAAATGAGACAAAAACAACAATAAATAAAGAACTAAAAAACATAAATGAAACTTTTTTTAATTATACAAATAATTTGATTGAAATTGTTGATGAATTAAATGCAACAACCCAGCTTCTAGATACGTACACATCCAGAGATCCAAAAAACATAGTAAGGGCAGTAACACTAAATGAAGAAAAAGTATTTGGGGAAAGAACTTACTTTGAGTTTTTGGCTCCTGGAATAATATTGGTTCTTTTATTATTCACAATAATTCTAGTTTCATCATCAAATATCGTAAATGAAAGAAAAACAGGTACTTTGGCAAGAACATTGTTAAGCCCAACATCAATACCAACATTTCTTTTGTCAAAAATAATATTCTTTACAATTATATGTTTCATAGAAATTATAGTAATGATTATAGTAACAAGGTTATTTGGAGTAAAAATACCGATTAATCTGCAAATTATATTAATTTTCCTTGTATCAAGTATAAACTTTATAGTTATAGGTTTAATTTTAGGATCTTTATCAAATTCAGAAAATGCTGCATTATTAAGTTCATTAGTAATAGCACTTCCAATGTTTTTCTTAAGCAATTTGTTTTTCCCATTTGAGATAATGCCAAAATTCATGAAATCAGTAGGTTCTAATCTTCCACTAACATTGAGTATAAATAACATAGATAAAATAATCACATACTCAACAAGCATAGAACTATCAGAAGTATTAAAATTAATAATTATTTTCATAGTATTAAGTATATTAACACACCTAATAATTAAAAGAAAACCAACAGCAGATTGAAAATTTTTCAGAAATTCTTGATAAACCTTTTTTAATGTAGTAAACAAAAAATATTTATGAAAAAAATAATCGTTTTATTTTTGATCTTAAGTATATTGCCCATAGTATATGCGCATGAAACATGCAACCAGACAAATTCTTCAATTGAAACACTTCCAGAAGGCTATTGTAATGTAGAACTTAAACTAGAAACAGATAAAGATGAATACAAAAACGGAGAAAAAATAATAATATACAATCAATTAACAAACAAAAGCTATAATTTTACAATAGATTATTGGATTGAAGATGATAAGGGAATTGTAATAAAGGAAAAAGTATCAACAGCAAATACAAATAACAAGCAATACACAATAAAACTAAATGAAAGCACAAATATAACAATAAAAAACAACTTAAGTTATATTGATTGTATAAATATTAATAACAAAACAAAAAATGAATTAAATTTAAAAGTTTTTGTAGAAAAAGACCCGCAGCCACAGTTAACTATAGAAAAAATTTATATTAACAGAACGAAAACAATAAACATAGGAGATAATTTAACTGCAACAATTAAAGTTTACTCAGGCAATAACACAAATTACACAATAAAAATATATATAGAAAACTTAACAGAAACCAAAGAATACAAGATATTAGAAAATTTTAGCTATAATATAACAAATACAACAACAGAAATACCTTATGATTGCAATATAAAAACAGGAAATTATAATTTCGTAGTTGAATCTAATGATATTTCACTAATGCAAAATTTTACAATCATCAATATATGTGAAAGCAACTTAACTATTAGAGAAATAAATGAGTCAAGTAACAGCACTTATGAATCAAATTCATCCGAAAGCATTATAAATGTTGTTGGAAACACATTAACTGGTAGAACAATTTATGAATCTGCAAATGTAAAAGCAAAAGACATAGCAGTTTATTTATTCATGGTTGTTCTTGCTGCAATTACAATACTTATAATTATATCAAATAAAAACACAGATAAATCACTAAAAAAATCAACAGAAAAATGGTCTTCACAATTAGAGCAATAATAGAAGTTTTGGGTTTCCCAGAAGAGCATGTAAAAGAAGTAACCCAAAAAGTTGTAGAAAAAATTAAATCAGAAGACAGAATAAATTTAATAAACAGCAAAATTAGCGAGCCAGAAAAAGTCAAGGAAAAGTTCTTTTCTTGTTTTGCAGAATTAGAAATGAAAATTCATGACTTCAGTAAACTACTTGGATTTTGTTTTGATTACCTGCCTTCATCATTGGAAATATTAGACACAGAGAAAATAACAATTCCAGCAAGAGAATTTCACTTGGCAATAAGCGAAATACTTGATATTCTTCACAATTATAATATTACAGTAAACAATCTATCGGCCAGATTAAAACATTTAGAAAAAAATGAAGTAACTAAGACTGACGCTTCCTGACGCTTTCAACAAAAGTTTCAAATTGTTCTTTCTTTCCTCTAGTTTTCTTGTACACAAAATAAATTACAAACAAAAAAACAAAAATAATGACTGAAAAAATAATCCAAATAGTAAAATTAGTTTCTTCTTCAGCCTTAATTAGATGAGAAACATTAGTAACAGGAACATTACTCACATTTGTAATATTAGAAATAATCTTCTTAATAGCAGAACCACTGACTATAACATTTATCTGTATAGAAATATTTAGCCCTTCTACACTTTTTATATTTAAAAAACCGCTATAGTCGCCTGGAACAAATTCATAACTGTCATTCAGGCCTAATAAAATAAAACTACTAGCATTATCGCTTAAAGAACCAATAGCAACAGGCTCTAAATTAAACATACTTATAATATTTCCAGTGAAGGAAGATCTTAACCCATGCAAATCAACTCCAGCATTATTGTTAACAACTATCTGTCCTGGTGGATAATATTCGCCCACCATCACATCCACGTCTAAATTATTGATTGGTTTGCCTGACAAAGTCGTCAAATACAAACCGCTGTAATTAACTTCATAAAAAGATTTGTTAGTTTGTATTATGTTTGCCTCTGGTTTCTTTTGTTCAATAAAACCACTCCTGAAAACGAAAAAAGGAATAACATAATTATTAGAAAAATAATCTACTTTAATGCTTCCATTAAAACTAGCTTCATCTTTATTAAATAAAGAAGTTATAATATTGACATTTCTAGTTGAACCTGGAGCTAAAACAAATTTATTTATATCAAAATCAAAAAACTCTCCTTCCTTAAATAAATTAATATTAACAACATCCATGCCTTTGTTTGTAATAACTAAAGTGAAAGGCGCTTCTTGCTTTCCAAAAGTATTAAACAAAACATAAGCAGGACGAATGCTGATTATCTGTGTATTTCCATCCGCAACAACTAAACTAGTAAAAAATTTTCCAATTTTAAAACTACCTTCTTTTATATAATTAACATTAATCAATCCCAAATTGTATTGTCCGGAACTCAAATTAGGTAAATCAAAATAATAAACATAAAAATTGTCGTTTACTTTTACAATATTTCTTGCAATTGAAATTGAATTATTATTCTGATCAAGCAAAGCAAGATTTGAAGCATCTAAAGGTTTGTTCAAAGAAATATTAGTTAAAGTAACATCAATTCTAACAGTTTCAAAAGGATTGTAGTTATTACGATGTAAATTAAAAGCTACTTCATCTGAATAAGCAAAATTTGCAATTAGAAAAACAAACAAAAAAATTACAACAATCCTTGAAATAATTTTATAAAACATACCATAACTAACCTTTAAGTAATTTTTCAGCCTCTCTCATAGATTTTTCTAGTTCTTCCTCTTCTTTTGATTTTGCTTTTGCCATTGGCTTTGCTGGCTGAGTAGATTTTTGGACAGGTCTAGCTTGTGTAAGAGGTCTTTGTGGCTGAATAGGTTTAAACTCAGCCTGTCTCCTAAAATCCTCAAAAGAAGGCCCTTTTGGTTTTTTCTTAAATAAATTCTTTAAATCTATTTTTCCAGTTTTAACATATTTAACATAGAAGAAATAACCTCCGCCTATTAAAACCAAAATTATAATCAACCATAGCCACCACAAACTTCCTTCTTCTTCCTCAGTTACTTCAGGTTCTGTTTTTTCTTGAGGTTCTTCCTTTGCTGGCTCAGTAATATCATCTTCCTTAATTTCTTCTTCGCATGCTTGTGGACAGCTTCCTCCGCAATCTATTCCATTTTCATCTCCATCCTTGATATTATTAACGCACTGGCAGACAGGATCGCTCAAACATTCTTTCTCAGCACAATCATCAGCACCATCATGATCATCATCAACACCATTTCCACAAACCTCAACGTCACTGATAGGAACAGTGCCTCCACTTACTACAAATCTAGATAACTCACCGCCATGTAAAGCAATCAAAGCCCAAGATGTGGACTCAACATTACTATTCCAGCTTCCATCTTTTCCCACTTTAGTAACTAAATAAGAAATGCCTTTAGCCACAGAATCAGACTTGTCACTTCCTGTTAAACCAAAACTAGCAATCGAAGTTGTAGTTATATCTCCTCCCCAGCTTCCATCAGTCAATCTTTGTAATTTAACTAAGCCAGAAATAAAAGAAGGGCCAGAACTTCCTGATTTTATTAAAATACGATTCAATAAACCTAAAGCGATAGGATCATTACTTTTAGTTATTGCCTGATTCTCAAGGTATATGTGTGTTCCTATATTCTCCAAAGATAAATCTTGACTTCCAGTAATAGAAGCAATCTCAAGCAAAGCCCAAGTAGCATAAGCAGTACTGTCATAACTGCAAGAACTGGCAGGAACTTGATTTCCATAACATGCATTAGCAACTTTTAATTGTAAATTAGCTGCAGGATCACTTCTTTGAATAAAAAAAGTATTTGGATTTGGCTTGTAAATTAATGTTATTATAGAATTTAAACCAGGATCACAACCAACAGTAATCTCAGGCTGTACTGCTGTCTTAAGTGTAGGACTTAATTCATTCAAGTTTATATAATATTGTCCAGAAGTAAATCCTCCTTTCGCTAATTTAATTTTATCATCTTGTAAGTCAAAAGTTTTGCTTCCTCCTTTGTAAGAAAACTGGCATGAACCGTTTGCATTAGCTCCTGATTTAACTACAACCCACCATTCACCAGTACTTAATGCAGGTATTTTAGCATTTTTTAACCAAGCAACTTCTTTAGTAACGTCCTGTCCTGCTAAAGCTAAAGCTAAAGCTGCCAAGGCAGTATCTTTAACCTTGCAAGCACCATTTGGCCAGCAGTTATTAATACGATCCTCAGAGTCCTTCAAGGCTTCAATTAAACCAGCCATTTCACCTTGTGAATTTTGCAGTAAAGAAATTGTAGAAAGTGCTCTTTGATCAACAGAAAAAGTAGCATTCTTTACTTTAGTATACAACCACCCGTAAGATTTAGCCTGATCATATCCTAATTGAGTAGTTTGAGTAACTGAAGTGTCAGTAGTTGTATCATTTTGGCTATAAACAAAAGAAGCAAGAATTAACAAAAGTAGAATTATAAATATAAAGAACCTTTCACCTCTTGCCATGAATTTATTCAGAACAATTGGTTTATAAATATTTCTATCAACTTATGCTTATGCTGCCTAAAAAGCTCTTAAAATACAATCCACAAATATTTGCAAAAGGAAAAAGGGGTTTAATTTACACTTTTAAGAAAAATAACAAATTATATGCAGTAAAAATTAAAAATCCGGAATCAAAAGCAGAAAACAGAATACAAAACGAAATTAATTTTTTAAAAATCTTAAATAAATATAAAATTGGACCAAAAATAATAGAGTTTAATGAAGGTTATTTTTATTATGAATTTATTGAAGGAAAAACATTAAAAGAATTTCTTAAAGTAAATAAAAATCCTGAAAAAATTTTTGGAGAAATAATAAGGCAGTGTAAAATTCTTGATAATTTAAAAATAAACAAAGAAGAAATGCACAAACCGCTAAAAAATATTATAATAAAAAATAATAAAGTTATAATGTTAGACTTTGAAAGATGTCATTTTACAGCAAGGCCAAAAAACTTTAACCAATTCAAGCAGTTTTTAAGAAGAACAGATACTAATCTCTTACAGTAGTAATTTCATAGTTAAAATCATATTTCACACTAGATCTTTTAATTAGTCCCAAAAGAGAAGCCCTACTCAAATCACCTTCAACTTCCAATAAATATTGGATCCTTTTAGATTTTAAAGGATTAAAAACTTTAACTTTTATACCACAGCCATTACTCCTACCGTAAGTTCTTAGAATGTTTGCAACACAACGCACTACACCAAAACCATCTAAATTTTTAAGGGTTATTTGATAAAATCTATGTGTTTTCAGGTCTTCTTCAAGCCTAAGTGCAGATCCTAAAATTTTTGATTCTAAAAATTTGCGAAAAAGAACCTCATTATCTGAAGGTCTTTCAAAAGAAGTTTCTAAATTATAACGTCCATTCAATGTTCTTTCTAACAACCCTATATATAATTCCCTTTCAGAAGGCAAAATAAGGGCCGGAGGATAACTGTGTTCTTCTAGAAAATAAGACTGTAATAATCTAGCAGCTCTGCCATTTCCATCAATATAAGGATGAATTCTTACTAATTCTATATGTGCTTCAATAGAACGAGATACAGGATGTAATTGCTCTTTATTGAGAAAAGCAACAAGATCAAGAACAAGTCTAGCAATATTTTCATAACCAACAGGAGGAGAAAACGGTCCAAATTGAACAGCAGTATTTCTAAATTGTGGTACTTTATTTATTTCTGGTTCTACTAAATTTCCTAGCCTTGCAATTGAAGATAAACTAATGCCTTTACCACAAAGATAATCCCAAGCTGCTTTTAAATTCCGTAGATCTGCCCTCAACTTATTTTTTGTTCCCTTGCTATTACTAAGATCCAATTCCATAGAAACAGAGTGTCTAGATGCCTCACATAACAAAGTATTATAACCCTTATATCTAAGTTTTCTAGAATATTCTGGATGTGAATTTATTCTTTCTACGGTTTCATCTATCCTGCTTATCATATCTCTTGTCATATTTAATCTATTTTTATGCTAAATAATTATAATTACTAATAAGTAGTACCTATTTAAGATTTTTGTAAATATTATAACAGTAATTTCACCCCTATTTAATAACAACATTTATATAGTTTTAAATGTATTTATTCTTATGAACCAATTACAAGACAAGTTAAAAGGAATGTATATTGGAGCAATATTAGGTGATGCTCTTGGCAGACCTATAGAATTTCTAGATAGGTGTACTATAAGAAGAAAATTTGGTTCTGCTAAAAGTTATATTAGAAGATTTAGGGATATAGATAAAAATAAAACAAGTGATGAAACATCACTTTTAGTTAATAGTATAGGTTATTTTAACAATCCAGAAGAAAGTTACCAAGCACATTTAGGAAGATTAGCAGAAAGGGGTGAAGATTATTTAAGAGAAAGAGGGTTTTCAGCAAAAATGAGGGCATTAATACATCATTATAGAGAACACCCAAGAGAACAAAACCCCCACACAGATAATACTGGAAGTGGGTTTGTTCCAATGTGTTTGCCACTAATAGCACAAACAAACTCGATAATAGCACAAACAAACTCGATAGAAAATTTAACTGCAGATTTATATACAATAATGGATTTAACCCATAGAGAAGCTGATAAATTATGGGCTTCTCACTACTTTAGAGCTTTATTTGCAACACTTAAAGAAGAATCTATATTTACAGCCATGGGTAAGCCAGGTTTAGAAGAATTATCTCGTCAGAAAGAACTAAGACTTGTTTTATCAGGAAACATCGAAGCAACGCCAAAAAAAATAGATGGATCAGCAAATAATATATTACCTACAGCACTAAGTCTATATGTTGCTTCTGGTTGTGATTTTTACAAAATGTTAGATTTGTCTTTCTCTCAATTTGATACTGCAGATTATGATACATTATTTTTCTGTGTTGGCGCCTTAATAGGGGCAAGCAGAGGATACAAAGGTTTACCAAGAGATTTATTAGACAAAATTGAAGGTGAAATTGATGTTAATGGAATTGATGTTTATGTAAGGAAAAGTAGTTTAACTAAAGAAAATATAATTACATCAGAGAGAACAAAAAAACTTCAAATGTTACTTTCTAATGAAGATATTCTTGAAGAAGAACCAACAGAATTAATCGAAGTCATTCCAGAATTGAGCCTAGAAAGAAGTTATAATTCAAGACAGCCAAGACATTGCTACGATTTATTAGAACATACATTAAGAACAGTTCAAGCAATACCAAAAGAAGATTATGTTTTAAGATTAGCTGCACTACTTCATGATGTCGCTAAACCATTCGTACGTGGAGAAAAAGAAGGTCGTGTTCATTATCATAATCATGCAAAATGTGGCGCCAGAATGAGTTACAACATACTAAGTCGCTTAGGTTTCCCAGAAGAAGAAAAAGAAGTTGTCTGCAAACTAATAGAAGAACATATAATTAATTATAATAAAAACTGGTCTGATGCTGCAGTTAGGCGTTTTGTAAAAAGAAATTGTGATATTTTAGAAAAACTTTTTAGATTAGTAAAAGCTGATAACTCAGCCCAATTAAAAGACCCAAGAAGAGGGTATGACGAACTCACAGAAAGAATTGCAAGTTTAAGTAGTTGATTGTCAATAAATTAAATCCTGTATTACTTGATGCATAATCTTTCTAAACTCAACACTAAAAAAATCTTCTATTTCTTTTTTATTTATTAACAAATTTTTATCATTGTAATTACGAAATAAACTCAACATTATTTGACGAACATAATAACCCTTCTTATCTATTTCTTGTAGATCGCCACTCAATACATCTGTAATATACAAAATAACACCCAAACCAACATCTTTTTCTAGACATAACTCCCCAAGAGGAGCAAGATCCATATCGATTGAAACTAACTCATAAGGTTTAGAAAATAATGACTTAAGTTTATTGAGAAATCCCATATGCTCTTGGTATGTCGCCGACATAAAAACATGATGAGTTTTGTAAAAATTATCTGTATTAAAATAACTATTTGAAGGTTTTTCAAGTAAAATATTTTCTATAGGAATTGGTAAATAAAATGAAGGATCTATTCTTACATAACTCTTTGGGTATACATAAATAACTTCAGGAATAACAATAGATTCAACAGGTATGTTTTTTACTCCACCAGCAGTACCATAAAATATAAAGGTTTTTAGTCCTTGTTCTATTAAATCATTAACTTGATCCTGTATTGGTGTGCTAATTGGATGTGGAAATAATTGCATATTCAAATTACCTATTTTCAGCATTAAAGGAATATCGAATATTGGCGAAACAATATCTTTAATTTTTGATTTATATTTATTCAAAATTAATTCTAAACTAATTAAAAACCTCTTTATTTCTCTATATTCATCATAGTTGAATAAAGGATTACGTTTATTTCTAAAAATCATATCAAATAATTCAGCACTTTCCATATCTTTAACTTTAAGTTTTGATACTAAATCCCTCACCTCCTGTTCTTTCATTTCAAAATCTCTTTGATCACTTTCACTAAATCTGCTTAATTCAATTAGTTTAAAAAGTGCCTTCAAATAATCAAAAGAAGAGTCTTCGGTATAACCTTGTTTAAAAGGTGTTTGTAAGTAATCATAAAATCTAGTTTTAAAAGAAAGAGTAATATTCCCATTTGCTTCTTCACTATCAACAGAGAAACCTAAAGAAATTGCCTCTTTAATTAAATTAAATTTCTTCTGGCCAATACTAATAGCTCTTCTAGTTTCATATGTTCTAAAACCTTTCTCAGACATGAAATTAAGTACAGTAAAAATAAAATCATTCAATATTAATCTAAAATTTTGATGAAAGTAAAGTTCTATTGTTTTTTGTAATAATTCATCCCACCAGCCAACTAAGGCTATTGAATTAGGATCCATTGTTTTGTAATATTTATCATCAACCAATTTTCCAGTTTCTCCAAAATCTAATATTTGTATTTCATCAGGATTAATCCCAGCAGCAAAGGCAAAAGTTTGCATGAAAATAAGAGGCACCCTAGAGTCAATACCTGCATAAGCAAATTCAACAGGAACATATTTGTCCTCATCTCTTCCAAATACTATAAACATAGTTCTATCATCTAAATATTTCGCATAAGATTTTTTAGAAACAGCAACCAAATTTAATACCCCATTCTGAGAATATTTATTAGCTATGAAAGAAATCATTTTATCAACAGGACATAAATAAAGTTTCAGTTTATATTTCTTAATAAATGGAAGTAAACAATTAGGAAATCGTTCTTTAAGTAAATGTTTTTTAACAAAAACAATTTCTTCTCTTAAGGGGTTGTGTAAATAAACACGTGGATCGCCCTGTTTTACTCTACGTATTTTTATAACCTTGTCGTACTTACTTACAGTTAGTTCCCTCATATTATAATTAATTCCATTTTGAAAACCAGGAACTAATATTTTAAAAAATTTTAAGTCTGATTCAAGATCAACATCAAAAGAAAAACCGCCCAAATCAACTTCTTCTTTCTTCACACTACCTAGTAATATAATTATTTCATTTAAGAGTGTTTTATACTTTTCAGGATTGCTAAAAATTTTACTATAAACTTCTTCCCACTTACGTCCATATGACAAAAACGTCTTAAATTTTATTAGCAATAATTTATCAGTTATAGGATCAAGTTCCCCACTATCAAGCAAAGTTACAATTAAAGAAATAACTTCTTCATATTGGGGTTCGTTTAGTGGTAATTCATATTCAAAAATTTCTTTGAATAATCCTTTTAATACATAATAACACCTGTTTCTTATTTTTTCTTGCATATAATCCATTATTATAAATCATAGTTTTATTTTAAAGTTTTTGAAGCCAATTTTAACATTCTAAAAGCATAGTTTACAGGGTTTTTACATCTATTACAAATACCATTCTCACATTTTACACCCATTGTTTTATAATAACTCTCATTATCGCAATTCGGCGGAGGCACAATTTTCTTCTGTCTTTTAAACCAGCTAATTTGTGATTTTATATATCCTTCTCTTAGTTGTTCATAATTTTTCTTATTCCATTCTAATAAAAATCCTTCTATGTCTTCCAAGTTCCACCCCATGTTTTGCAAAAAATTAACCAAAACAAATATTGACCTTTTTCTTCCGTCTTCTTTAACACCACCCATCAATTTTAAAATACAAGATGGAAAATAATCTGTCTTGATAGCAGTTTTTGGAACTTCAAATTTTTTCTCAAAAGTCTTCTTCTCTTCTATAAAACTTGTTTTCTTTGCCCAATCAAAAGCCTGTATCAATAACTCCCTGGCTTCATCCTTAACAGAATTTTCTGGGTCTAAAAACTTCAAGTTGAACTTAACATTTTCCATTTTAGCGTTTTCAATATTAAAATCCTTAATATCTTTAATTGGAATGCTTACCAATCCTGATTTTTCATTAATAGAATACGCACATCTGAATAAATGTCTGCTTGAAATCAAAACGCTGTCAATATCAACTAATTTAAATGGATCAAATTTTCCATTAACAACAACATCATTTAAATTTTTTCCGGTAGATTTTACTGCATCCTCAACTTTATATTTGCTTAAAATTTTAGAACTTAAAAAATCCTTAATCATATCTTTCAAATATTCAGAAATTACTCTAACACCATCTGGAAAGTAATTTTTTATATTTACATTATTAACTTCTTTAGGAAATGCCTCAAATGGAATCCCAATATGAAGTCCTCTGTTGCCAGAAAATTTTAATGAATAATTTTTTACATCGTGGAATTTCAAGGCTTCAATAATTAATTCCCCACACATCAAGCCAAAATCCAAGTTCTTGCTATCAATATCAACTAAAAGATCCCATCCAAAACGCAATTCGTCTAGCTGCCTTTTGGCCAACCCAGATTCAAGTAACAAAGGATCTCTCCATCGTTCCTCGCTTATATGAAAAGAAGTCATTCCTTGCTTAATTAGGTCTTTTATATCCCCTTCAAAATTAACTATCTCTGGTCTTTTTCCCCTTATTTCTCCAAACCAAGCCTGAACTTCTCTGCCTTGTGATAATCTGAGAAATTCCTTCTGAACTTCCCTTTGTGAATAATAACCTTTAATATCCATAAAAGAAATATTCAAACATCATTTAAATAAATTATGCGATTGTAAAAGATAAAAGAAATTACTCTTCAAGAGCTTCTTCCCTAACCTTACTAAAATCTTCTTGTAAAATATTAAGTTTTCCAACAGTATTATTAACCTCTTCTTTTAGTTGTTCAAGAACATT
The DNA here is from genome assembly GCA_016179945.1 of Candidatus Woesearchaeota archaeon. GTDB lineage: Archaea > Nanobdellota > Nanobdellia > SCGC-AAA011-G17 > GW2011-AR18 > JACPCE01. The sequence continues at coordinate 41,939 of JACPCE010000001.1, forward strand.
TGTGACATCACCTAGTTGTTTTTCAACAGTTTCTTTTGCTTCATCAACTGTTTTCTCAACGCAAACATTATTTCCAACATTCATAATAACACTATTATTATCTTTTATTTCTCCTTTAAGAAAAATTCCACTTCCAAAAGGCATAAGAACTTCATCATTGACTTTAGTTTGTTTTAATTGTGTAAGTCCATCATCAAGATAACTTAAATCAACAATGTGTTTTTCTAAAGAAGTTATATTTTGTTGCAGTTGTTGCAATTGCTGAACTAACTCTTGATATTCCATATACTTTTCTTTTAAATTTTCTTTCATTCTTTCTTCTTTAAAGTTTTCTTCTCTACAGCAGTTTCACTTTTCTTCGTCTTTCTCAATTTGGTTGGCTTTTCCTTTCCTTCCTTTCTCTTCACTTTCTTAACATCTAATATTTTAAAGCCGGCGTCACTCAACGATCTCCTCACGTCGCTCGTTTCAGCCCCTTTCTTTATCTTAATCTTCTTGTCCAAAAACTCCAGATGTGACATATTACATTTTTTTCTTCTAGTGCTTCCATCAACTAAAACATATTTACCATCCAAAACATCTACAACAGCACAAATCTGTCCTGCATCTCTGCCAGCAATCTTAACAGCAACATCTCCTACTTCAACCATTTTACACTCCTAGCTTCCTAGCTTTTTCAACCATTGTTTTTCTCATGCATCTACTGCACAACACACCACCAAAAGGCCTTTCAGGTCTCTTCTGTGTTTTAGCTAATTTACTAATAGAAGAAACTCTTCCTCTTGCTACACCCTTTAAATATTCACCGCAATTTGAACACTGTGGTTTCCCAGGCTTTCTAAATTTATAATGTATGACAGTATTTCCGCCAGGCGTTCTAACATTAGCCCTTCTAAATCTTCTTGATCTAAATCTTGGTGCAACCATACTAAATCCTCCTAATAAACCTTCATTACACTCCTTAATATCATGCTAAAAATAAATGAAAACAAAATATAAGCTCCTATTCCTCCAAGGCCTAAAAATAAAGTTCCAAATGGCTCATAAGTTTTTCTTATCCATATGAAAACAAACAAAAAAGGAATTAATGTTGCTATCATTGGTTTTATACTTTGTTTATATTGAATCTTCATATTTTCAAATCCTTCTTTAGCCATCTTGGAATTTAGTTCAGCCATTTTCTTAGGATCTCCCTTATGCTTTTTAATTTCTTCTCGCAATGAATTTGTTTTTTCTTTCAAAGATTTTAATAATATTTGGTCTGTTAAATACTTCCAAGCAATAGTACTAAGTAAAGACAATATAAAGGATACAAGTATTATTCCAAATATAGGACTGATTACAACAGCCCATCCAAATAACAGATCAAAAAATTTATTCAGTACTTCAACCATTTATCCTCCCATCATCTTCCTCATTGCAGGATGCATATCTACCATATGCTGCCTTGCAATATCTTCATAAAGCTTGTATATAATCATTACTGCTAGTAAAATTCCAGTACCTCTTGACAAAGCACCCAATAAATCAGCACTTGCAGCAATTACACCTATAAACAACCCACCCATAATAGTTAATGGAAATATATATCTTTCTAAAACCTTTTCTAAAATCCTTTGGTCTGTTCTAAAGCCAGCAATATGCAAACCAGCAGCTCTTATTTGCTTAGCCTGTGCAGCTGCATCCATTCCAGAAGTTTGGACCCAAAATATTGAAAATACAACCGAACCTAAAGCTAATATCAAAATATAAACAAGTGCTCTCAAAATATCAATCCAAACAAAAGAGCCTGTAAGTATATTAGTAACAATAGCAGGACCGCTTACCCAGTTAACTATTGCATTAGCTGCTCCAACACCAACTATCCCTTTGGTCTGTAAAAATGTAGCACCTAATTGAACATTAGCAAGCAATGCTGCAATAAGAATAACAGGTATGTTGCTTGTGTACAAAAAATTCAAAGGCCACCTGACACCGTAACCACTAACCCTGCCAAAGCTCAAAGGAATTTCAACCTTCATAGCCTGGGCATAAACAGAAATAACAAAGACAATAACAGTAGCTAAAACACTAACTATTGCAATCAAGGCCTCTCTGGGAGCTCCGCTTAACAAAGAACTAAAGAAAACAAGTATTGCACCTACAGGAGGCTGGCCAGACCCAAAAGCTGCTTGTCCTAAGGTATTCAAAGGACTAAATGCCCTTATAAAAATCTCTGAAGCAACTCCTGCTGCTATAAACAAACTTACACCAGACCCAAAACCCCACTTGCTTACAACCTCATCCATGAAGACAACAAGCAACCCGCCAATTATCAATTGTATTATTAATATCAATTGAAAACTAAAATAAGCAGGAGTCCCTGCCAATCCAGGATTTGGAGCTAATCCTCCAAGCATAACATAAACTATAGATTCAAAGAAAACAAAAAAAATAGTAGTTAGTTTTTGTAATCCTTGAAATAAAGTTCTTCCATCATGTGTTGTTAAATCAATCTTAATTATTCCAGCACCAACAAGCAGCTGCAATACAATAGATGAAGTAACTATAGGTCCTATACCTAAACTAAGTATAGATCCAAAACTTGCACCTAATATAATTGAAAGTTCTCTAAATCTACTAAGTGAATTTTCACCTAATCCATAAAGAGGTATAACAGACAGAATATAAAAAGCTATTAAAATTAACAAAGTCCAAACAAATTTTTCCTTAAAACCAAGTTTTTTTTGCTCTGGCTTCTTAACCTCTGGCAAAAAAGAAACAATATTACTGATTAGAGACATCTTCTTTTATTATTACTCCCCCTATCTCTTCTACCTTTTTAATAGCTTGTGCTGAAAAATAAGGTGCAGTTATTTTTAATTTAACATTTAATTTGCCGCCACCCAATAATTTCTGATAACCTAATTTCTCTATATCAACAACGTAAAAATCTTTTTCCTTGGTAATTAATTTCCTACTTAAATAAACGTCTAACTTATTCTGCAAATTATCTAAATTAACAGCTTTAATTTTCTTTACTAATTTTTGAGGCCTGTGAAATCCATGCTTTCCAAAATATTCATTGCCATAAATTTGTAATATTGTAGGTTTTTTCTGGTCAGCCCTTTTACCACTTCCAGCCATTCCTCTTCCACCCCTGTTGCCTGCACCTCTGTGTTTCTTCTTGGCTCCCCATCCATGGGTGTGTGTGCCCCTCATTCTAGAATATTTTCTTCTTTTGTGTACAGTCATATTACAACATCCTTTTGACTAAATCATTAATTGCATCTTTTCTATATCCTAAAGCTCCGCCTAAACTATAGGGTTTTTTTATTCCACCCCTGTCAAATCCGCCCTTTGGTGGTTTTAACCTAAAAAAAGTTTTTAACCCTGGAACATCCTTAAAATTTATTTTCGAAGACATAACATTGTTGACAAAATCATCAAAACTCATCTTTGCATTTTCCTTCAAGTATTGTTCTGTAAGTGGTTTATTTCCTGTAATTCTGCCCCTCTTCTCCAACAATAACTTCATAGTTTCATTATTAATTTCTCCCCAAGTTATATAATCTTTCAACAAGACAAGCATTCCAAGATAATTTCTATTATTCTCAACAACAACACAGCTATTTTTTCTTACAAGTTTAAGCATTTGCAAAGTATCAATAAGTTTTCTATTCATACCAACTGCTCCTCTGATTTGAACTGCTGCTAATTTCATACTTCTAACTTAGACGTTGTTCCCTCAACAACTCCCGCCTCCTTCACAAAATCTTCATTTAATTTTATTTTTGATAATTGTTTAAGTGCATTAAAACACGCTATAAAAAAATTCAGTTTTGTTGCTGTTTGTCCTTTGGTTTTTGCATAAACATCTTTTATTCCAGCAAGTCCGAGTAAAACTCTGCATTTCCTTTCAGCCTTTAACCCAGTACCTCTTGGAGCAGCCATAAGTGTAACTCTAACACTCCCGCACTTTCCACTTACTTTAAAAGGAATAGAGTGTGGTGTCCTGCAATCACAATCCCAAGAACCGCAAGCTCTTCTTATCTTAATAATGTTTAATTTTGCCTTCCTAGTTGCCTTTTCTCTTGCAGGCACTGTTTCTTTTGAACTTCCAAACCCAACACCAACATAACCATCTTTGTTTCCAACAACAGCAAATGCAGAAAATTTAATTCTATTTCCTTCAGAAGTCTTTTTCTGTGTTTGTTTCCATATGCTTCCTTTACCGCCACCAAATTTTCCCTTGCTCTGCCCAACTTCTAATAATTGAACTTCCAAGTTAGGCAATAAAACATCAATTATCTCAGGCTCTAATATCCTGTGTCCTTTGTCAAGAATTTCTCCAAGATCATTTATCTCTCTATTTTTGACCTTCTTACCCAATTCGGTTCTAGGTTTCCAATCATCAATATTAAAAATATTACTTACTGCCATCTTTTACTATTTTATTCTTAACCTCCTCAAAATGTTTAATAAATTCATCAGGTTTCAAGCCAGATTTTAAATAATTAGAAAATTGTTTTTGGTAACTTGGACTTCCTTTTATTTTTTCAGCATAATTCTGAATATGAAGTCCTTTTATTCTATCCTCACTTGGCAAATATTTCTCGCTAACAGAAATATTAAATCCAGAATCAATCAATCCTTTAAGCGCAGCAAAAAAACTAGAACCTCTAATAATCCTAAAACACCCAAAATCAGCAACACCAGAATTAATATTTTTTTTCTTAGCCTTTAAGCCGCATAACAAACCAACAAGATAAGAAGAAGACACATTGCCACGATGGCCCTTCCAGCCATACTTAATAAGTTCTCTTGTGTAAGCAGAGACTAAAACCCTATCACCTTTTTCAGAAAAGTCAACAATCTGGACTGAAAAATTATTTAACATTCTCCTTAAAACAACTCTAAAGTTTCTAGAAACAAGAAGATTTAATCTAGTTCTATAATCTGTCTTGCCTTTTCTTTTCCTTCTAAAATCCAAAGTATAAGCTTTTCCTTTTTTCATTTTTTAACCCATAAATTATGTTCTGTCAAGTAAAGTTTTATATGTCTTCTGCTTCTAAAAAATCCGCCTTTTGCCTTTGCTCTCAAATTTGAATAAGTATTATTAGTTATTTTACTTTTGTTTAGTAATTGATAAAACAAATCCCTCTGTGCTCTAATTCTATTTACCCATGCTTCTTTCCTGCCTAAACGTGATGTTTTCTTACCTTTTTTAGATCCTGGGCCGCTCATTCTTCCCTTGCGCTTTTGCTTTATAAAAGTTCTAAACCTTCCTCTTGAAACTCCTTTCTTTTGCTTGACAAGTACAACTCCAGTAGCTATTAATTTTCTTATATCGTCCCTTGTTATTGCTTCTTTAATCTCAGTAACCTTTGCAGGATCAAACCACACCCTATCAAAACCAACTTTCAATAACCTAGATGCAATCAATCTTTTATTTTTTAAGTTCATTTTTATCCTCTGGTTTCAATTCCTTACTTTTTTCTTTAGATTTTTCAGCTTCCTCTACTTTCCTTTTCTTAGATTCTTTCTTGCTTTCAGATTCTTTTTTCCTTGAATTTATATTTTCAGCAGCTTTAGATAAATAATTATCAATGTCTTTCACACCCAAAACATGTAGTTTTTTATTTTTAATTTCATTAATTATTTGTATTCTTTTTTTCATACCGACACTATGTGAAATAATAACAGCATTTTTATCGTCTAAATTCTTCAAATCATTAATATTATAAACAACAACAGCTAACAAACCTTTTCTAGTTAAACCTTTGACAGCATTAGGGCCGCTATACCCTATAGAAGGAATTCCACCGTGTCCTTTAAATCCTCTTCTCAACTTGCTGTGTATTCCTTTTGGTTTTCTCCATTCTCCTTTAAACTGCTTGAAAATATTAGAGTCTTGTCTTTGAAACAAAGGCTTCTTGCTCTTTGCCTTATTTCTAAACTGTAAAAGTTCTTTCTTATTCATCTTCTTCTCCAGGTTTTGAAATTATAAAACAACCATCTTGGAATATTCTCCTATCTTTATCTGTAATTCTTGTAGTTTGTTCAATAGTCGCTGCAGTCTGTCCTACTTTTTCTTTATCTAAACCTTTAACTATAATAATATCTCCTTGAACTTGAACATTAACACCATCTAAAATCTTTGCTTTTCTAGGAACTTTCTCTCCTAGAAAATTTTTAATAACAACATTGCTTCCATCAACATTTATATTCATTGGAAAATGCCCTGAACATATTTTTAATTTTGCAGTATATCCCTTGACAGCACCAAAAAACATGTTTTTAATATGCGCCTTATAAGTATTCATTATCATCTTATCGTTTTGAGAAAATTTCATTCCTTGCTTACACTTGAAAATTATTTTATTTTCTTCCTTGCTAATTTTAATCCTTGGATTTAAAAAGTTACGCTGTAATTGGCCTTTTGGACCTTTGACTATAACAAGACTATTAGCTACATCAACATTAATTCCCTGAGAAATATCCAACTCAGTGCTATAGGATTTACTAGCCATTTTAATAACAATAAGCTACAAGCTTACCTCCTATTCCTTTTTCTAAAGCCTTTTTGTATTCCACGACTCCGCTTGATGTTGTAACTATAAATAATCCAAAGCCTTTGGCAGGCAAATATCTTTTTTCAAACATCTCATAATTATCTTTTGTTATAGAAAATCTAGGCTTAACAACACCACAACCATTAATATTTCCTATGAGATTAACTTTAATAACTCCGCCACCATTCTTATCAACAACAGAATAATCTCCTATGTATTTATTGTCCTTCATAATATCAAGTACAGCCAATAAGATCTTTGAAATAGGTCTAATTAAGCAATCACTTTTCCCCTTTTTCTCACTATTAAAAATGTGAGACAAACAATTTGCTAATGGATCATTCAAGCTCATTTCTCCTCCTAACTAAATTTCTTAAATCCTATGTTCTGTGCATCCTCTCTAAAACACATCCTACATAAATGAATACCATAACTTCTAATGTGTGCACCAAACCTTCCGCACCTTCTACATTTTCTAAGACCTATGCCTGTAGTCCTGGATTTTGGTGAATTATGTTTCAAAAATTTTTTTAGTTTTACAGGACTAGATTCAAGTTGTCTAAATGCTTTCTTAAAATCTTTTGTTGTCATTCTTCATCACCCACTGATATGTTAAACTTGGATTTCATGAAATTTATGGCTTCGTCTTTATTTATTGCATGTTCAGAAGTAATTTTTTTCTTGGCTATAGCTCTCCTCTTTATTCTAAACCCTGGTCTCATTAAAGTAACAGCAACTTCAAGCCCTATAACACCTATACTTGGATCATATTTAACAGAAGGAATATCAATATATTCTGGAATACCAAAGGAAAAATTCCCAAATTTGTCAAATTTTCTTTTTAATACTTTACCATCAACTGCTTGTAATAAATTAATTAAAAGTTGTTCAGCTTTTTCTCCCCTGACAGTAACTTTACAAGCTATTTGTAAATTTGGTCTTACACCCCATGTAGGAATTCTTTTATTGCTTGTAGTAGCAACTGGCTTTGCATCTGTAATATTCTTCAAAAGCTTCATTGCTTTATCAAGTTTATCACCAGGACTACCAACCCCTATGTTTAACGTAACTTTTTCTATCCTAATTTCTCTCATAATACTCATTTCTTAGCCTCCAAATTTATCTCGGGCTTGTCCTTACCTAAAACAAAAATATATTCAGCAAGAGTAATATATTCATTGCCATCAATATCAACAGTCACTTTTGGTTTTTGTAAGTCCTTTGATTTAATTACATTCTTGATTTTCCCCAATTTTCCAATATGCGAACCACCGCTTAGATAAACTAAAGAACCTTTTTCCAAGTTTAATATTTTATTTATATTTTTCTTATCAAAATCAAATAATACACTATCTCCAATCTTACCGTTAAATTTATCTAGCAAAATATTTCTTCCGTCATGGAATGTCAACTGTAATTTTCCTCCCTTTACTGCACTTTTTCTTATAATTTTTAATAATTTCAACTTGGCTTCATCTTTCTTAATTGAAATCAAAGAAAATTTTCCTTTATTATTATAAGTAATCCTATAAAATTCTTTAAGTTTGGGAATCTCAATTACATCCATCAGACCAACAGGGAACTTGCTTTCCTTTCTGACAATATTGTCAATTAAAACATCACCATCATTTAAAATCTTTCTAACTTCCTTGGCAGTTTTAGCATACTCTAAAATATTATTCAATAAAAAAGACAAAGTAAAACTATGATTTAATGAATGTGGTCCAGGCATAGGTCTTGCTATCCATTTATTTGTTTTTCTCTTCAAAGACCAGCTGTTTGGTGCTGCAATTCTTGACAAGTGATTTTGTACCATTTTTATTTCCTCTCCAGTGCTTTCTTCCTCAATTTATCATCCAAATTTAATTCCATAATCATAAGATTAGATGGGTGTATTTTAACAGGAATTTTATTGCCATCTTTTTTTACAATAAAAACATCTTCCAAATAAACGCTTTTATTTTTTAAATTTACTTCACTAATTTTTACAAGTTTGCCCTTAAATTGTCCAGTCATAACTTTAATTCTATCACCTGTTCTAATTGGAAAATTTCTCTTACCATATTTTTGCTTTAAATCCTTGTTCAATCTTACACTCATTAGTTTTCTAGCTATATGTAAAGGTGCATTGATTGCATACTTTCTCTGCTTTCTGGGATTTTTACTTTTGATCCAGTGTTTAGTCCATTCTTTCATTTTTCTCAAACAACCATTTTAGCTATCTTTGCTACTGCAGGCCACCTGCCAACTACTTCCCTAGCAATAGGGCCTTTAATCAAAGTACCTTTTGGATTTCCTTTATCATCTTTAAGTACAACTGCGGCATTATCTTGAAACTTTATTCTCATTCCATCAGATCTTCTATATTCTTTTTTCTGCCTGACAATAACAGCATTAACAACTTTTTTTCTCATTTCAGGATTTCCATCTCTTACTGAAGCAGTTATAAAATCACCAACACCGCCTCTTGGGTTTCTTCCTTTAACGCCTTTCCCGCCTCTAAAAGAAATTATAAATAAACTCTTAGCGCCAGAGTTATCACAAGCAATAAGATAACTTCCTCTTTGCAGGCCTTTGGTAATCTTTGCTTTTACTGCTTTCATCCTAACCTCTCAACAATCACAAAATTCTTTGTTTTGCTTATTGGTCTTGTTTCAACAATTCTAACTTTATCTCCAACTTTTATATTCATGCACAAAGGATTATGAACTTGAAGCTTACTGTACCTTTTTTCATATCTTTGATACTTAGGCAAGTAATGCAACTTTTCCCATTCAATAACAGCTGTTTTCTGAGAATTTGTTCTAGTAACTACTCCAACAAACTCTCTTCCTCTAATTTTCAATCCCCCATGAAAAGCGCAATGCCTGTCACTACATTCAGATTTCGGATTTTCAACTTGTATTCCTATATCTATAACTTTACTCATTTTTACTTGCCACCTTATTCAATCTATCTTCAGGTCTTCCAACCAAAAGTTTTCCATCTATAGTAAATGATTTATTTTCTCTTCCAATCGTAATTGCAATTTGTTTTTTTTCTACCATTTTACCATTATCAAGCACAATCATATCTTTAGTTTCATCCACCACTTCTCCCTCTAATGCCTATCAAAGTCCTGTTACAAGAGTCAACAACTCTTACAACACTTCCTATAAGCTCACCCTTATACATCATTAGCGTATACCTATTTTGATAATTATTGAATTTTCATTAAATCCAAGTTTGACAAGTTCTGATTTGACTTTTTCAACATGACTTCCTTGCAATTCAATAATGTTATTTTTTGAAGTACCGCCACAAGCAAGTTTGGTTTTCAACTTTTTGGTAAGGTCTTTTATATCTATTGATTTTTCATCAAGCCCCTCAACTGTTGTCGCCAACTTGCCAAACCTACGCTTAACAACACTTATTGTTATTTTCTGTTCTTCTCTTGCAAGCGTTTGGCAGACGCAAAGGTCTTTAGGCAAACCACATACATTGCATACTTCCATGCCTTTAACTTTCACCTCCAACTTCTAATTTTTTATTTAACATTGTTAAAATTCTAGCGATATTTCTTTTCAAAGACCTTATTTTTCCAGGATTTTCAGGAGGAGTGCCTCTAGCAACTTGTGATTGAAGTTTCATTAGTTCTTTATTTAACTCTTCAATTTTAGTTTTCAAATTTTCTTTACTCATTCCTTTCAACTCACTTTTCCTCAGTACTGGCATCTTCCTTCTTCTCCTGCTTTGCTTCAACAACGTTTTCCTTATTATCTTTAATTTTTACATCGTCAGGCAAAACAACCTCTGGATGTAATATACTTACTTTAATACCTATAGTTCCGCTCCTTAAATTGCATGATTCATAAGATCTGTCAATAAAATTAGCAGAAATATCTCCGGATTTTTTCAAATATCCTGCAGAAAATCTCCAACTCTTAGCTCTCTCGCTTGGAACGCCCCTTCCACCAATAACTATTTCTATACCTCTAGCTCCAGCTTTCAAAGCATCTTCCAAAGCCCTGTAAGCCATTGCTTTAAATCTCTTAGGACCAAACCTTTCAAATCCACTTATCAAAGACCTAGCAACAGAGGCTGCATCAATATAAGGGTTAGTAATCTCAACAACCTCAAGTTGTGGATTTTCCATATTGAATTTAGACTTTAATAAATCAGTAAGTCTTTTTATATTTGTACCTTTTTTTCCAACAATCATTCCAGGCCTAGAGGTATAAACACTTATTTTTTCTCCTAATGGTGTTCTCTGCATAACTATGTGACTGCAACTAACTTTTCCTAAATAACTAAAAACAAAAGATTCTATTTCTTTCTCCTTAACCTTTTGTGCAACTATTTGTCTTTCAATCATTTTTTAACCTCTTTAATTTCAGTACTTTTCTCTTCAACAGTTATTTCAACATGTGTATTCTTCATCTTTGCTTTTCCTTTTCTACCGTAATGCCACCTTGCTTCTCCCTTGTCAGCCTTGGCGTGAGTCACAAATAAATTATTAACATTCAAACCTTTATTCTCAGCATTAGCCTCTACAGAATCAAACAATTTCAAAAACATCTTGCTGGCATTAATAGGATATCTTCCAGAAGCCATTCCAGGTTTGTGTCCCAAATCTGCATTAAATCTTGTAATTGGTATTGCTCTCTTCATACTAACAACATCATTCAACATTCTTCTTGCTTTAGACAATTCCTTGTTTCTTATTAATCTACAAATTTCTATAGACATCTTTGTAGATATGGGCAAAGATTTTCCATTAACCACTGCTGTATTAATTTTATTATTCATTTTACACTCATAGCAGCACTTGATTTTGTTGCACCTATACCAGGAGCACTGTGCTCTACTTTCTTTCTAGTTGTTGTAAACTCTCCCAAATATTTTCCCAATTTTTCATAAGTAATTTCTACTGGAATAAATTCTTTCCCATTATAAACATGAATATTGGTACCAAGTAATTGTGGAATTACAATCATATTTCTGCAATGTGTTTTTATTGGTTTCTTAAATTTACCAGCTTGTGCATTTTTTACTTTTAGTAATAACTTTTTTTGAGCATCTGTAAATCCTCTCTTCAAAGTTCTTCTAGCTCTTGAAGGAACAAGTTTTATAAAATCATTAAGGTCCATATTCTTTAGTTCATCTAAACTCTTTCCTCTGTATGTTGATTCTTTCTTAGCCATTTTATCTTATCCTACCTGTTCTTCTAGGTCTAACTAAACCTACCTTCCTTCCTGGAGGTGCATTTCTAGGAGCAATGTTTGGTTTTCCCATATGCCTACCTCTGCCAGATCCAAAAGGATGTTCAACAGCATTCATAGCAACAGCTGAGACAATAGGATATAATCTTCCTTTGGCTCTCATTGCATGCCATCTGTTTCCAGCTTTAATAAATGGTTTATCAGTTCTGCCTCCACCGCTTACAACACCAATAGTAGCTCTGCAATTAATATGAAATTCTTTCTCTTTCTTGCTCGGCATTAAAATCTTAACTTTATCACCTGTTTTTGCAAGAACTCTGGCAAAAGTTCCTGATGATCTTACAAATTTTCCACCATCACCAAGCTTGCTCTCAATATTGTAAACTAATGTACCTTCTGGAATTTCAGATAATTGCATTGTGTTTCCAACTTTTATTTCTGCTTTCTTTCCTGTAGCAACAATATCACCAACAGCAATTCCCTCTGGTGCAATAATATAAGAGTAATTACCATCTTCATACTGTATTAAAGCTAAAGGAGCAGTATGGCTTGTACTATGAAGTATCTCAACAACCTTGCCAAAGTAAGATTTATCATCAAGGGTTTTATGTTTTGCTTCTGCAAAATATCTATGACTAGGTGCAATAAACCTTCTTGTTGCTCTTCCTCTTCTCTGTGAAATTATTCTTTTTCCCATTTACATCAATCCCAACCTAGTCATTACATCAATAGCTGGATAAGCAGCAGTTAATTTAACATACGCTCTCTTCTCTCCTTTATTTGTAACAAAAGTATTAACTTTATCAACTTTAACATCAAAAGCAGCTTCAACAGCTTTTTTTACATCTTCCTTTTTAGCTTTCATATCTACGACAAACAAAAGTTTGTTATCTTTGTCCATTAACCTAACTACTTTTTCAGTTGCCAGAGGATATTTTAGAACTTTCATTTTTTAGCACCTAAAAACAATTTCTCGTTAGTTAATAAATTAATTGCACCCTCAGTAAATATACAAGGTCTTGGCAAACCATAACCTAAAGATAGCAATGACGCATTCAAGCTTTTTACATCAATAGTATCATACCCAGCTAAATTAGATATTGCTTTAATAACATCACAATTCTTTGTAACAACAACTAAAGGATTTTTCTTGTATCTTATTGCTCTTCCTCTTGATTTTGCTTTTCCAGAATTCTTCCTTTTTACAGCTTGTGTATCAAAACCTAAAATAGTCAAAACATTTTTCACATCTTTAGCCTTCTTCAAATTCTCAAATTTATCTTCAACAACTAATAATTTACTTTTTTGAACAACTCCAGACATTGCACTTCTTATTGCTTTTTTTCTCTCTTTATTATTTATTTTTTGATCCCAAATTTTGGTGGATTTTGGCGGATGTGCTCTTCTTCCACCAACAGTGCCTGGAGAAATTGCTCCTACCCATCCAAACTGCATTCCTCTTCTCCACATAGTCTTTCTAGAAACTCTAGAAATACCTTTACCATAAGCACCTTTGTAGTCTCTTCTTCTCCTTGATAATTTAGCAGAATAACCCTGTCCTGCCTTAGGCATTGTTCCATATGGTTGCCTTTTATGACTAAATATTACCAAAACAGCCCTATTAACTAGGTCAGGTTCATAATCATCATTAAATTGTACTGGTAATTCAATAGGCTTCAACTTTTTTCCATCTAAAGATAAAACATCTACTTTCATTGTTTGCTCTCCAAGCTTACATTTTGTAATTCAACACCATGCCCAAAACCTTTAGTCCCTCTAATAGATTCTGTCATAGTAATAAGCCTTCTAACATGTCCAGGAACGCTACCTTTTATTAATACATAATCATTTTTAACTAAACCATAATGTAAAAAACCACCTTTAGGATTTACTTTTTCAGGCTTATCACCTACAAATACAACATCTTTATTATATTCTGTTCTTAAATTAAAACCCATTCTACCAGGCATAATCATTCCCCAAAGTATTTTGCTAGGAATAGTTGGACCATAAATATTTGTTCTTCTTTTTTTCTCTGTTTTATGCCCCATTAAATGTACTCCAAATCTTTTGACTACACCTTGAAAACCCTTACCTCTTGTAACTGCATGTATATCTATCTTGTTTCCCTGCTTCAAAACATCAGAAACTCTTACTTCCTTTCCCAACAAGCCAACAACATAATCAAACTTTTCCTTAACATTATTACCTCCAACACCAAGTTCAAAAATTTCAGGCTTTTTCTTCCCAATGCCTGTCTTATTTGGCTGGGTATAAACACAAACCCTCAAATCATCAAACTGATCTAATTTGGAGGAAACGTCTTTTAACTTTGGTTCTATATCCTTCTTGGATAACTTGACTTTTCTAGAAAGTTCTTTATCTAATCTACCATTAATAATTTCAAATACAACTTTTAAACCATACTGTGTTTTCTTATAAAACCTTAAAGAAAAAATCTTAATAGTTGGGCACTCAATAACTGTAACAGGCCAGACAATATTATCTCCTTTTGTTAATGAACTTGGCCTGCTATCTTTGACAGCAACATGAGTCATTCCTGCCTTATAACCAACAAATCCTAACAAACCTATATTTTTTGACTTAACCCAGGATTTTACTTTAGCATATGGTTTTTTAGCTTTCTTTCTAGGCCAAAACTGCAAACTTCCATGCCTGGGTCTTCTTATTTTTGCCATTTGTTAGATTGCAACCTTTATTGCTTTTATAAAGTTTTCTTCCAAAACACATCTTCTACAAATTAATTGCTAGAATCAGCGGCTTCTTATTATGCATCAGTAGGGTAGAAAAAGAATTTTAGGTTAATTTATAAATATTTGTATAAGCTAAAAACAATTACCAAAAGCTTTATAAAATAGTTACTACTAAATAATAACTACAATGTCTAAAATAACTGACTGGTTAAGGTATGGAGCATTTGTCTTAGGGTCAACTATAGGTTTCACAGGTGCAAATGACTTCTGGGCTGCAAAGGGGGACTTACAGGTCTTAGATTGGTTGCCAAGTAGAAGTACATATCAAGAAGCAAGAAAAACTGATGCAAGAAAAATGCTTGGAAATCATGTAATTTTAGGTGTTTTAGAACTGGGAGCAGCAGCAGGCTTGCTTTACGCATCAAGAAAGAAAAATGGTAATGTACCTCAAATATCATTTCAAGGTTATTGTCTTGGTGTTGGAGGTCTAGCATTATTAAGTGTTGGTGGAAATGAATTTTGGTATGCAAGAGAAAGAGGACAAGCAGCAGAAGCCATTGTAGGACCAAACTTAAGATTTACAAAACAAGAAAGAAAACAACTTATGGATGAAATGTTGACAAACTTAACATATGGGGCACTAGAAGTTGCTTTAGGTGGTGCATTTCTATATGGTGCAAGTAAATCAAACAACAATCAAGGCAATCAAATAAATTCTCAACAAGGAAGACCTACAAGAATTTAATCACTTCATCTTCTTTGTGACGTCAATACTTTTTCCGCATTTAGAACATTGAAATCTAACAGATTCAGCTGTTACTTGCTTCTGGGTTTCCTCATCAAAAACTTTTACTTTTTTTCTCTTAAATGGAATTTGAACTTCTCCAGTAAATTCGCAATGAGGACAAACATACTTGCTTTCAAATGTTAAAGTATCTTCATATTCTTCTTTTTGTGCAGTATATTTGCAATTAGGACAAACATATTCTGTTGCTCTGATTTTTATTTTCCCTTTGTCTCGTGGTTTTCCCATTAAGGCCTTATTACATTTAGGACAGTTTTGCCTGTAAACCCAGGCTCTTATTTTTCCCTTTTCTCCAAGATTCCTATTTGTAAAATAAACACATTCATCCATTGATGCTGGTTCTTTTAATGCCATTTTATATTTAGAATAATCCTTATTTATATTACTTACTCATCATTTCTTTGTATTTCTTTTCACCAAATAAAACCCAGTATATTACAAACAAGAATATTATTATCAATATTAAAATTAACCAAGGGCTTAACATAAAAGAATAAAAATTTTCTTTTTTAAAAAGCTTTCCTAGTCAGACCAAACTAAAATAAACATAAGTATTGTAGATAATGGCAATAAATTTGTTATGAAAGCAAATTGTGGGAAAAGCCACACACCAACTAAAGCTTCTGCTGCTGCCAAAATTGCAAAAAGCTTAGACATATGATGTCCCCTCTTAGCAAACACCCAGAATAATACAAATGCACCTATTGCAGATGCAATATCTAAGTAAGGATTATTATAAGCTAGTAAATCTAAGGCATCTATAATAATCGCCAAAGGAATTTTCCACATATCAACTGCTATGTCTAAAAAATGTTTAATGGAAAATAAAATAACCAACAATAATAAAACACCAAAAACAACCCATCCTAAAGTAACAGGTTCACTAACAGCTTGAACGACAAAACCAGTTATATCACCAAAACTAACCATAGTTCTAAAGATATATAGTTATTTTAATAGTTTTCTAATTATAATTTTTATATCAAAAGACAAGAATCCACAATTATTTAGGATCTTCAACTTTAATTGCATAAGTATGGCCTTGATAACAAAAACCTAAATATCTTCCTTCTGGACTTATGAAATATGAAGCATTTAGATATTCTGGTGGATCAACTCTGAGTATATTTTTTGTATCCCTCGGCATTAATACTAAACCCAAGGAATTATCACCATAAAAACCTAAATCGTCTGGTTGATCTTTGGCTATTGCTATCTCTAACAATGAATCAGGAAGAACTTCTAATGCTTTTTCCAAAATAGGCACAGGGGTTCTGCTCCCAACAAGCAACACTTTTGCGCCAAACTTTCTTACTAACTTCGTTTCTACTGTCATATAAATTTAAAACAAAGATAAAAATTTAAAAGGTTAACTATCTTTTATTAATTTTATTTTGATAATATAGCAATAGAATTTGACATTAAAATCAAACAGTTTATAAAATATAAATTTATTAATTTATTATGAAACTAGAAGTCCCTTTTTATATTCAAGGAATAAATGAATGTGGTCCTGCAGCATTACAAATGGCTTTAGAATTTCTAGGAGAAAAACACGAAAAGGAAGAAATAAAGAAACTAATTGAAAGTGAAAGTACTGGTGCAACATGGACTATAGGTCTAGCAAAAGCTTCTGCACAATTAGGATTCAAAACAGAATTTTATAGTAAATCTCTAGGATTCAATCCGGAAAACTTTGATTTGGAATATTACCAAAGGGAAACAGATGGAGCAGAAAATGTAGAAATAAAAATCAAAAAATTACAAGCAGAATGTATAAAATATAAAGTAGAAATGGAAGAGAGAGAAATTCCTCTAGATGAAATAATATCGAAAATAAATGAAAATTGCACTGCAATTGTTTTAATAGATTGGGGTAAAATAAAAAACGTTGATAGATACATTGGACATTTCTTACCAATAGTGGGATTTGATGAAGAAAATATATACTTGCACCAGCCAGGTCCAAAAGATCCTGAAGCAAATTTCAAAATAAATAAATTTTTATTTGACACTGCAAGAAAATCAAAAGGAACAGATGAAGATATTATTTTTATTCATAGGAAAATGCACTAACTGGGATTTGAACCCAGATCAAAACCTTTTTCCTTAAATTTATTCAAACTTTTTATAAAAAGTTTGTTGGGAAGGTTTCATGCTGCCGTTACACTATTAGTGCACAATACTTTAAATAATAATTAACTATTTAAACTTTTAATAAATTTTTCAAAATATAGCCCGTTCGTCTAGCGGCCAAGGATAAAGTTAATTTAAAACTTCCTTTGAGGGGACTCTGGATGAATAAGAGAAATCCTCTGACGGAGGTTCAAATCCTCCACGGGCTACCATAATATTTATATAAAACAACAAATTAATAAAATCATGGCAAACATAGCAAAAATAAAAATAAATAATTTCTTACTAGCTATGTCTATGATGTTTTAATAGCCTTAATATTTTTTAGGAGGCAACTACAATGAACAAACAACAAATAGAAGAAGGAACTTTTATATATTCACAAGAACCAAAAGATTTTCAAAATTTTCGTAAACTTTCTGGACACGACACAAGGGAGCTACGCCAGATTTATAAAGAAGAAAATAAATTAAATTATATGCAAAAAAAAGAAATACCAAAAGATAAATTAATAAAACTATATAAAAATAAAAATTTATCAAGCCGTGAAATTGGAAAGAGGTTAAATTGTGATCATAGTGTAATTTTAAAAAGACTTAAAGAGAATAATATAAAAATAAAAAATCGCAAGGAAAAAATAAATATCAAAAAAACAAAATTATATAATCTTTATAATAAAGAAAAATTATCAATATATAAAATAGCAAAATTATGCTCTTGTAGTAGTACATGCATATTATGCAAATTAAGAGAGTTTAAAATAAAGACTAGAAAAAAGAAAGAAGTAAAGATAAGTAAAAAACAACTAAAAGATTATTATATAAAAGATAAAAAATCCCTGTCTGAAATAGCTAAAATAAAAAAATGTAGTGTTTCAACAATTCTTAAATTAATGAAAAAATTCAATATCAAAAGAAGAACTTTAAGTGAATCCATTATGAAATATAAAAAAAGAAATTTCGATGGTAAGAAAAATCTTAAAGCTTATATGACTGGCTTTAGAATAGGAGATTTAAACGTTACAAAGGAAAGCCATCAAATAAAATTAAAAACAAACACAACAAAATTAGACCAAGTTCATTTGGTAAAAGAAAATTTCGGAAATTACGGACATTTCTATTTAAAAGAAAGAGGGGGTGAATATGAAATGTCTTGTTTATTAGACAAATCATTTAAATTTTTAATTAAAAAACATAAAAATATTCCGAAATGGATAATAAAAAACAATGAGTGTTTTATAAATTTTCTAGCAGGTTATACAGATGCTGAAGGAAATATTGGCATATATGATAAAAGAGCAAGATATAGGGTTGGATCTTACGATAAAGAAATATTATATGAAATTCATGAAAAACTTCAAAGTATGAAAATAAATGGAACATTTATATTAGAAACACAAGCTGGAATTTATAAATATGGAAAATTGAATGGAGATTTCTGGAGAATAAATATAAGTAAAAAGGAAGAACTTTTAGCCTTAGTTAGAACTTTAAAACCGCATATTAAACATAGAAAAAGATATAATGATTTAATAGCAGCAGAAAATAATATTATAGAGAGAATTGGAGCAATAGCATGAAAAAAAAGAAGAAATTTTACATAACAACCCCGATATATTATGTTAATGATAAACCTTCTGTTGGAACAGCTTATACAACAGTAACTGCAGACATAATAGCAAGATGGCATAGATTAAAAGATGAAGATGTTTTCTATCTTACAGGATTAGATGAAAATGCACAAAAAACAGTACAAGCTTCAATTAAATTAGGTTTTAAAGATATAAAAAAATTTACAGATTTTATGGCAGAAGAATATCTAAAAACTTGGAAAGCTTTAAACATAAGCAATGATGATTTCATAAGAACAACAGAAGAAAGACATCATAAATTGGTAACTGAATTTGTAGAAAAAATAAAGAAAAAAGGAGATATTTACAAAGGAACTTATTCTGGTTTATATTGTGAAGGATGTGAAGCTTTTAAAACTGAAGATGATTTAGTAAATGGATTGTGTCTAGATCATTTAAAGGAACCAAAATACATAGAAGAACAAAACTATTTCTTTAAGTTAAGTAAATACCAAGATAAAATTTCAAAACACATAAAAGAAAATCCAGATTTTATCCAACCAAATTCTAGAAGAAATGAAATAATTAATTTCCTAAATAAAGGTTTAAAAGATCTCAGTATAACAAGACAAAGTATGAACTGGGGAATTCCATTCCCAGGAGATGAAAAAACGCACTTATATGTCTGGTTTGATGCTTTGACAAATTACTTACATCCTAAAGAATATTGGCCTGCAAATATCCATTTAATGGGAAAAGATATAGTGAGGTTTCATGCCCTAACTTGGATTGGTATGCTTCTATCTGCTAATTACAAATTACCAAAGAAAGTTTTTGCACATGGTTTCTTCACAGTAAATGGTCAAAAAATGAGTAAAACTTTAGGTAATATAATTGATCCAGTTTACCTAGTAAATAAATATGGAGTGGATGCTTTAAGATATTTCTACGCAAGAGAAATTCCATTTGGCAATGATGGAGATTTCTCAGAAGAATCTTTAAAGACAAGACTAAACAATGAATTAGCAAATGAATTAGGAAATTTAGTATCAAGAACATTAGCAATAATAGAGAAAAAATTAAATTCGGAAATAAGAAAAGATTCAACAGATAAAACATTATTTAAAAATTTAGATGTTAAAAAAATAGATAAGTTTATGGAAACTCTAGAGATACATAATGCTATAGCAGCAATTATGGGTTTTGTGCAAGATTGCAATTCTTATATAAATGATAATGCACCATGGCAGATAGAAGAAAAATCAAAACTAAATAAAATATTATATAATTTAACAGATGCAATCAGAATAATTTCAATTTTAATATATCCGTTTATGCCTTCAACATCTGAAAAAATAAACAAGCAATTACAAATAGAAAAAAATCAGACTTTAGAATACTGCAAGCCAGGATTGCTAAAAAACCTATTCATAAAAAAAGGAGATATATTATTTACAAAAGTTCTTACAAAAGAAGAAGAGCAATATGAAGCAAAGTTTAATAACACAAAGTGTTATGTTGACCAAGATGTTGTAAAACTAGGAATTAAAGTTAAGTTTGCTGAGTTAATAGGATTAAATATAAAAAGAAAGCATATGGGCCTAGAAAAATTGAAAGATGAAATAGAACATAATTTCAAAGTAAATGAAAAAGTTCTAGAAGGTTATAATAGTTATTATAAAAAATTAGACATAAAAAATGGAAAATGTTCTGTTTATAATTTAATAGAACTAGTCCAAAAAGGCGGGAAACTTCCAACAATAAATACAGCAGTAGATTCTTACAATTTAGTTTCACTTAAAAAATCTTTAGTTGTTGGTGCACATGACAGAGAAAAAATAAAAGGCAGTGTAAGGTTCAAGATTTTAAATGGAACAGAATTTTACATTCCATTATTCAAAACAGAAAGAGAAGAAGTAATTACAGGAGAATTTGGTTGTGTAGATGATGAAAAAGTTCTTTGCAGACTAGATATTAAACAAGGAGACCAGACCAAAGTAACTGAAGAAACTAAAAATCTAATTCTTTATGTACAAGGTAATGAATTTACTTCAGATCAATATTTAAATGAAGCATTGGAAGAAATATGTAATTTAATAATAAAATTCTGTGGTGGAGAATATAGAATGATAGAATGAAAGATGAATTAAAAATTATAATTAATATTTCTAAAGAAGCTGGAAAAATTCTAATGAAATATTATAAAAAGGAGCACACTAAAGAAATAAAAAATGATGATAAATATGACTTTGTTACAAATGTAGATAGAGAAGCAGATATTTATATTGTAGAAAAAATAAATACTCTGCCTTTTATATAAAAATAAAAAAGAAGGGACTTATTTCATCCCTTTAAATCCCCACCATAGCATTTTTAATGCACATAAAAATACTAGCAAACCAAATGAATGCTCAAATGTAAACCATCCCTTTGGCCAGATCATCAATAGACCTAGAACCGCAGCAACTACACCCCATAATGCGCATACCCATCCAGAACCCATACACTTGCAAGGGTCAGAATGACACATAGGGCACATTCCCATTCCCATATCTTTTTTTGCCATATTAATAGCACCTCCAATTTTATGAATAAATCCTGGAATTACTGGTTTAAAAGCCTTTCCATTAGGTTTAACATAAAATAAAATAATACACTAATTTATATAAAAATTAATCTATAAATTTTAAAATATCAACCAAATTATCAGTATCAACTACAAAATCAGCTGCCTTTTTTAAATTATCACTAAAGGCATTAAAAGCAATAGACCTTCCAACAATTTTAAATGCTTCAATATCAGCATCACTGTCTCCTATATACACGACATCTTTCAAATTTACACCTAAGTCGCTAGCCAAATGTCTAACGATTTCAGCCTTCTTCTCTTTGCCAGCGCCTATTGGCCAGATAAATTCTCCACTAACTTTACCATTAGCAATAATTAGTTCATTGGCATAAATATGATCAATGCCATAGTCTCTCTGAACCCTTCTAGCCACATCAATACTAGAAGCGCTTATTATAGCAGTAATGACATCTTTCTTCTTGAGCTCTCTAAATACAGTGTCAACTCCATGGATATATTCTAGGCTATTAACTAATTCATAATAAGGTTTAGCATCCCTGCCTTTCCATAGCTTAACAACAACCTCTTCAACCAATTTATTATAATCTGAATGCAAATATTTCTCAGTTAATTTTTTACCTTCTTCTAAAGTTCCAAAAACTTTATGTAGTTCCATCCAGAAATTAATGTCTTTAAAAATTACACCATCCATATCAAAACAAATTAATTTATACATAAAATAAAAGAATTAATATTGCTTAAATTAGTTTCTAAAGAAATATATTTTATAAAATTAAATAAAAAAAGAAAACTAAACCTAATGTTTAGCTCCGCCTACAGAGAATAATCCCCATAACAAAACATAAACTCCAACTACAGTCCAACCATTATACCAAGTTGGCGCAGATTTCCATAATGCTGCTACCAAGAATAATACACCAAATACCAAATTCATAACAGCACACTTCTTACAAACGCTCATTCCGCATTCCATTATTTCATCACCTCATTTTTTATAAAACTTATATAGAATTCTATGTTTATAGAGATATATAAAATTAATGGTGGGCCTGGCCTGATTTGAACAGGCGACCTTTATCGGAAACAATTAGTTTCTCTCGATTTCGAAACCCTATTAAGAGAGTTAGACTCTCAGTTCTCACCTCCGAAGAGAGAGAATAGGATATCAGTCGAATGAGCAAATCATAATGATTTTGTGCTCCAGCCAAGCTAAGCTACAGGCCCATAAATTAAAGAGCTTAAAAGAATCTTTATAAAGATTTTGGGAGTGATTTATAGAAAGAATAAGGATCTAATTCTCCTTTAAGAATTAATTCTCTCTGTGGTAAATTAGTATAATGTGGACAAAAACCAAACTTTTTCCAAACTAAATATTTAGTTAAATGTTTTCTAGAATTGAAGCCTGTTAATTTCATCCATAATTCCAATTGTTCTTTACCTAAAATTTCCAATTGATTTGAAATATAATATTTATCATAACGCTTTTTGGAAATTCATACAAAAAATTAACAGCAAAATTAAATTTTGCTGATAGATTTTCAGTTTGTATATAAAATATTTAAAAAAGAAAAATAAAAACGCCTCAGGGCAGACTCGAACTGCCGACCCCATGATCTCTGCTCAGAAAGTAACAGTTTCACAGGTCTTAAATAGAACACATGTGCTCTACCTGTTGCTCGCATTTTCAAAACGCTCTGAGCTACTGAGGCGCCTAAGAACACTATTAAGTTCTTCAAAATCTGAAATTATAATCTCATCAAACATATTATAAAACTTTCTAAATTTCTTCGGAATAAATAAAATCACACAATAGCCATTTTTTCTGTAATTTTCGACTTTGTTTTTTAAATTATTAAGTTTAATTGAAGATGGATTTTTCCATTCAGTAGATTCAATTATATTGTTTCCAATCTTAAAATCTGGAAAGTATATCTTTCCATCTATATTTAAATAAGGTTCATAATTAATTGTTGCAACTCACCTTTCTTTAATTTAATAAACATATAAATAACAGAAATTTAGTATTTAAAAGCATTACTAAGCTAACGAGGCAATATATTTAATTTTTATAAAAACTTTCTAAAAAAATGTCGCCCTGCTGATTCACTTGTATTCATATTTAGTTTAACACTAAAATCTACAAGCTTAACTACAGGGCTTAATCTATTAATACTAATTCTAGTTAAAAAGATTTCTAAATACAAAACAATTTATACTAATTAATATCAAAAATTAAATGAAATTTCCATTTACAATAACATTTAAAACTTATATAGGTATAATTTTATTTATTCTAACAATAATTGGAATAATAAAAAATGGAGTTTTGCAAACTATTCCTCAATTAATAATAACAATAGCAACAACAATAATACTGGATGTTTCTATAAATTACATAAAAGAAAAAGAATTCATTCTTCCAGATTCAGCAACAATATCTGCTTTATTTATAGCAACAGCATTATCAATAAATCAAGTATGGTACATTCCAATTACAGCAGGAGCAATAGGAATATTATCAAAGCACATAATAAAAATAAAAGAAAAACATATTTTCAACCCAGCAGTATTTGGTTTATTTGTAGTAATTTTATTATTTGACGTAAAGATAGAATGGTGGGCTTCTCAAATTACTTGGTTAGTAATAATTTTAGGTTTATTTATTTCATACAAAGTTAAAAGATTTCATATCACAATACCTTATTTCTTAACAAGTATTATAATTTCATTAATATATAATTTAATAGCAAAAAATCCAATCACAATTGGTAATTTATTATTTAGTACAAACTTATTTTTCATGTTTTTTATATTGGTAGAACCTATGACTGCTCCAACAAACAATAAAGGAAAAATTATTTATGGAATATTAGCAGCAATATTTTCTTTTTTAATATTAATATTTATTCCAAGATTTGAACCTTCAATATTTGCTCTAGTAATAACTGACCTATCTGTTCCATTATTAAATAAACTAGAAAGTTAATCTTAGTAAATCTAAAGCCTTCTAACTCTTGATATAGCTTTTCCTGAACTAGAAACTTCTTCTAAATTTCCAAAAGAATAATGAGGTATTGGTTTTTCTCCACCTAAACTTAAATATAATACTCCAAACAATTGAGATTCAGAAGAAAGTTTATAATAATGAAAAGCCTGTCTTAAAGGTTCTCTGAAAACCTCACGAACTAGTCGACTAGCTAAATCTTTAGTTTCAATATTTGGGTAATGGATAACAGATTGCCCTTCAGCAGATTCATGGAGGGCAAATAAAAGTTTATAAATTAGCTCAGAAGCATGATAATTATTAACAATTCCTCGTGCTATTTTTACTACTCTTTCTTTATAAATTTGATTCACAACCATAAAGAAAATAAAATATAAGAATTTAAAAATCTTCCTATTATTACAACTAATAAGTAATACTAAATTAATCTAAAAATTCCTTATTCTTTATTTTATCAGGCAAGTATTTTTCAGATACAAAACTTATATCCCTGGCACTTAAAGCTTGAATTTCAACTTTAGCTTTAAATTCCTTCATCATTTTAAATTGTCTCTGCCAAGCCTTATTATCCTTAAACCATTCATATTCACTAACTTGTTTTATCCTTGCATAATCTTTTTCATCTAATTTAATAAAATGCTTTTTAAGATCATATTTATCTATATCATCCATTGTAATTCCTACATATTTAACACCCGGTATTGTTAATCTCTCAGAAGCATGAGCTAAAGCTATAGAACCATACTTAATTACAGAGTAAATATATGCACCATAGATATCTCCATCGCATAAAACATAAATTGGTAATTCATATTCTTCATATAATCTTTGTAATAGTCTTCTTATTCCTCTAGTGGTTTGTCCTTGTGAAGAAACAATTATTGCATTATTTTTTAGCCAATATTTATCTTCATTCAAACGTTCCCAAACAGCAGCCTTCTCCATATAAATTATATATTTAGCTTCAACTTTTTTGAATTTTATATCTTCAACATTAGAAGGTATTGCCCAACCACCAGATCCTAACTTGCTCCAATCAATTGTATCTCCCTTATCTTCAATAACAACTTTACCAGCAACGCTTCCATTTTTATTAGCATTTACGTGCAATTCCTCTCTTGACAATCCAGTTATAACTTCTAGATCTTCAATAGCCTTATCGCTTTCAGTCTGCTCATCAACTAAATTAACATTTGTTCCTGGAATTGTTCTCTTAGTCATGTAAAAAACATCTCTAAGGCTAGAATGTTTTCCAGAACCCAAAAGCTTGTCTTTAATTACTGCTGCAACCTCAACAGTCTGCAAGAATTTCTTAGCATGTGCAACATTGAAAAAAGATCTAGTACCCACCTTATCACCTAATTTCAGAGTTTTACTCTTAGGATCATAAACAATGTTGCTCAAATTTCTTAAAGGAAAAGTTATTTCAGGGTTTCTTCCTTTATTTATTTGATATACTAATTTATCACCAAGTTCTTTCAACGTTTTTTTTGGATCTTCTTTTTTAACTGCCATTTAAATCACCTAAAGTACTTTGTTTCTCACCATATGCAACATTCTTTCCTTTTATTTCTGTTTTCTCAGCTTCTTTAACATCAGACAATAAATCTTTCATATTCTTCTTTAAAACTTTCTCCAATTCTAATTTTATTACTTCTTTTTTCTCACCACTTAACTCTGAAAGTGATGCAGCCAATTCAGGAATATATTTTTCAAACAAATTTATTCTTTCTTGCTGTTCTCTTGCTTTTACATTTTTCCTAATATATGAAGCCATTTGTCTTCCAGCTTCTTGTAATGCTAATTTCATCTCTTTGATGATTTCAGGATAATGTGCAATAGCTTCCTTAGCTTCTGATGTAAATGGAACCCATACACTATTCATATGAAGAACAACAACAACAGGGCCAACAGGAATACTTTCTTTGCTTTGACTCAAACCATAGCCTTTCCAAGCAGTATCTACAATTGCCTCGGTAGTTGCACATGCTCCTTGCTGGTATAATAATGGAACTCTATTTGCGAATCTCATAATCTTAACTGACTCTTCTTTTTCTAAACTACCACCATACGCAAGTCCTATTTCGATTAAAAAAGGATTTCCTCTATAAACTGATGGTGGTCTTGTTGCTGCACAATAAAATTCTGCATTTATCTCTTTTTTTAAACCCTTAATCAAAGCTTCTTCTCCTAAAGGAATTAAACAATCAGTAGGCGGAGCAATTATTTTAGTATTTAGTATTGAATTGTATAAAGCCTCAGCCTCATCTCTTGCAATAGTACTTGGTCTTGCCCTTGGATTTACTTTTGCTTTATCACAAATTTCTTGAGCTAATCCCTGACTTATTCTTGAAAAATCATTTTGTAAAAAACTAGAAACACTTCCAGTAGTTGTACTATGTAACATTCTTATTAAAACACCCAACTCAACACCATAAGGATGGGGCTTAATTTCTTTTGCTTCTTTAGGAAGTTCAGTTATGCCTCTTGCATAAGTTAAAGTTTCTTTTTCAGGAGTTTTATATGTAATTTGAGCATGAGGATTTATTAATGCAATTTCTTTTATATATTCATCAACACTTTGTTTTCCTTTTTGATAAGTCCCTTGTAATTCAATCTCTATTCTAGTTCCATGTTCTTTTTTCCACTCAACAGTTTTATCTTCTTTTATTATTGGTTCATTTCTCTGTGTATCTAAATGAATTTCAAAATAATGTGCTTGATGTTTTGGACCTATTCTAGAAGTAACATGCATTCCCTTGCCTGTTGTTAATTGTCCATAAAGTAGTACTGCACTTATGCCGATTCCCTGCTGCCCTCTTGAAACTCTCAACCTATGAAACTTGCTACCATACAATAATTTACCAAATATTTTAGGTATTTGTTCTTTAACAATTCCAGGACCATTATCTTCAACTATGACTTTAAACCTATCTTCTTTTAATTGTTGTAGCTCAACATAAATATCAGGAATAATTCTCGCTTCTTCGCACGCATCTAAACTATTATCTACTGCTTCTTTTACAGCCATCAACAAAGCTTTTCTAGGATTATCAAAGCCTAACAAATGTCTATTCTTAGAAAAAAATTCTGAAACAGAAATCTCTCTTTGTTTCTCAGCCATTTCATGTGCTTTAGTTCTCTCAGCCATCTTTTTCAAAAACTGTTTCAAAGCAACTTGCTTATAAAGTTTGCTCTGAAAAATCAATTATTTTTCTTCATCTAAATTTTCATAAGAATTAACTCTGTAATACAATTATTCTATCAAAACCTTTACCTAAAATGCTCTTAAAATTTATTTTAAAGACTTTAAAATTTAATATCTCTTGCATTTTATCAATATTAGCATTACGAGATGGAGGGGGAATGCCTTTAATTTTATAAAGGTCATTATTAGAGCAATAACAATAATAAAATATTATCCCATTATAAGAAAGCAATTTTCTTAATTCATTAAGAGTGTGATAAAATATTCCAAATGGATCAATAATTTTATTTTTCTTAAGATAACGACCAAAGAAATAATTAGGTATATTAGATAAGTTAATTATTTCAAATTTATCTTTAGATATTAATTTATTAGATGAAATACTAACAAAATCTGAATTAATAAATCTAAAATTTTTCGTAAATAATATATTCCTAAGTTTAAAATACTCTTTTTCATTTTTTAAATATAAATTTATTAATTTTAAATTGCACTTCATTTTAGACCTCTGTCTAAAATATTTACATGACTTCACCAACTTGGTGCCAGAGAAATTATATTTATTATATAAACGATCAAAAAATATTAATGTCCTCTTATCTAAGGATGATCTTATTTTTTTATATAATTTATAATTCAAACTAGAATTTTCCATTTTTCTACCAAAATATATTAAAAATTCTTTATAAGTAAATATCTTTATAGCTGCAATTTTAAGTCTAATAATGAACTCAGATCTAATATTCAGATCAAAACCTACAACTTCCTTAGCTCCAAGCAAATAAGCATTCAAAACTTGATCACCTGATCCACAAGTAGTTAATACATTTTTATTTTTTATATTTAACTTAGAATAATATGAAGTAACCATTTCTGTTGAATAAATATACATTGGAGCAATAGAACCCATTATCTGCTCTTTTTTAGTATTTACAATCATATTCTCTTTTTTAATTTTAAGTTCCATACTTAATACATACTCACCCTCATCTGTTTTCTTTGTTTTTGCAGCCAAGCATAAACAGTTGAATGCCTATTGCCACTTAATAAACTTTCAAATGCTTTCCTAGCCAAAGCAACACCTTCAAAACTACCAATCATTCCAATAGTCTTTCCATAAACAACAATTTTAGTGATGGTTAACACTTCTATAGTTTTTCTTGCCTTTCCACCAGTACCAATTACTCTCGCTTTAACCCTGGCCAAATTAGATTTAGAATCACCTGTAAAATCAGAAATATCTAAAATTTCAAGATAATTATCTTCATCTAGTAAATCAAAAGCAAATTCTGGATTAAACCCCCTTCCTATAGCTCTAACAATATTCTGAGCATTTAATAATTTTAAACTATCATTACCTTCTAAAAAAACATCGCCTTCTTTAGAATCTATCTCAATATTAACTTCCAGTGCTTTTTCTATTTTCCTTTTTACACTGCCTTTAATTCCAACCAATACAGCAACCCTATCCTTGGGTATTTTAATTTCATAACTAAATTCCATAAAATAAATCAAATAATAGGTTTTAAAACTCTTTCCATAGATACTTTTATATATTTTAAAAAAAACTAAAAAATAATGGGTTTAGCAAGAAAAAAGCCGGATATAACAATACTTCCAGAAACAATAATATTATTAAGAGAAATAGAGAAGAAATTTCTTTCATTTGTAGATACATTAGCAAGACTTAAAAAAACAAGAGACCAAAGAGAAATAAAAACAGCTTGTGTATCTTTAATTAGCATAAAAACAAATTTAAAAGAAATAATAAAAGCAGACTTGGAAGTTTCTTATGATATTATAAAAACAAGATTTGACAAGCTATACTTATTTTTAGAAAAAAATTTAATTTTACTAGACCGCCAAAGAGAAGTAAATAATGCAATAAATGATATAAAAGATAATCTAAACCCGATATTATCTCTGTATTATTCTTTGGGTGGCGACAGAACCGAAATAAATAAAGAATTATCTAAGATTTGATAATATTATCAAAATCAAGTTTCAAACCAAACTTATTAAAATATTTCTCTAAATTTTTAATATCTCTATCTAACAGTTCATTTACATTTGGATAATCTAACTTTACACCATGACTTAAATCTATTATATAAGGAATATCATTATGATTCAAAATATTAAACTCACTTAAATCACCATGAATAAATCCATTTTTATAAAATAAATTTAAATTTTTTATAAGTTCTTTGGAAAATTTTTTAATATTTTTAGGTGGTTTATTCTTCAATCTTGGTGCAGGTTCATTACATCTGCCAATTAATTCCATAACTAAAACATTATCCTTCACAGCATAAGGTGTTGGAACTCTGGCTCCTGCTTGGCTAGCAACCAATAAATTTCTGTATTCTCTTTGAGCCCATGCAGATATTACTTTTCTTCTTTGGTTGCTCAAACCCTTAAACCTAGGATCTGGTCCAATATATTTATACATCCTTTTAAAGTCTGCATTATTAACCCTATAAATCTTAATTATTACATAACTGCCATCTTTTTTAACTGCTGTAAAAACATTGCTTTCTTTTCCAATACTAACAGGACTTTTTAATTCATCAAAATAACCCTCGCTTTCAAGTTTAAACAAAACCCTTAATGTTTTCTCATCAAAAACGTTCTTGTAAGTTTTAAATTTTTATTTAGATTGCATAAAATACTAAAACCAGAAACATATATAAATATTAGTAAATGTTAATAAAAAATGCCTGTAGAAGAAGCAATAGAATTATTAAAACAAATTGACTTTAAAGAAATTAATTCTCTGTGTTCAAAAAATAATATTAATGGAAGAATTGATGACTTCACAAAAAGAAAATTTGATATGGCACTAAG
Organism: Candidatus Woesearchaeota archaeon; assembly: GCA_016179945.1. Lineage (GTDB taxonomy): Archaea > Nanobdellota > Nanobdellia > SCGC-AAA011-G17 > GW2011-AR18 > JACPCE01. The sequence continues at coordinate 72,568 of JACPCE010000001.1, forward strand.
AACAGCTTACCTTTTAATTACCCAACCAATAGAAATAGCAATTTCTAGACAAACAAAGATGGATTCTATAAACTCATTAAAGGATGCAAAGAAAGTTTTAGATTCTCTTTATTTAATAACTAAAGATCAAAAATACAAAAATTATATAGATGGAATAAATGAAATATCTTCTCATAGTAAACTAAAATAAATTATTTTTTAGATAAAAAAGCATTACGTTCTTCGATGCATTTTTTGTAATATTTCCCAATTTTTGATTGCGGCATTTCATCAAGAATTTTCTCAATTAAATTTAACATTTTTTTATTAGAAGTTTGAATTCTATTTATAATTTCTTTCTTTTCTTTTTCTAATTTATTATATTTAGCTTCTAAACTATTATACTCCCTTTCCCTTTCTTTCCCTCCTTCTATTCGATCAAACATCATATGAGTATCTCTAGAAATTGCACCTTGAGTAGCTCTTATTTTATCACTATCAATATTTATACTAGAAAATTCATGAAATAATTGCTCTAATGATTTAAAATCTTCTTCCGCCAACATTTTTACTTTCTCAAGATTATTATCTTTAACTTTATAATATTGAGCTAGGACATTTAATTCTTGTTCAGAGAGTTCTACATACCCTTTTAATTTCTCTAAACGATTTAGTTTAGCCCAGTTACAATAAGATCTAACGTATGGAATCAATTTTATTCTAATGGGCCTTCTTTTTGGGAATAATATTTCTAGTAATTTGAAAGCCATATTCTTATTTAATTTAAGTAATATTTAAAACTTTAGAATTCCTCAAAGGTTTCCATTTCTTTTAAGTATCCCTTTCTTCTCAACCAATCAACTTGATTTGGTTTATACTTAAAAATAACATCACCTTTATTATCACCACCAAGCTCCCAGGGCTCTATTAATAATAAATCTCCTTCTCTTACCCACAATTTTTTCTTTAGTCTTCCAGGAACTCTGCATATTCTAGTTTTACCATCTAAACACCTAACTCTCATTCTACTTCCACCAAGCCTCTGTTCAAGAATGCCGAATGTTTGTTTCCCTCTAGGAATTTTAACTCTTCCAATATCTAATTGCTGCTCTTCGCTTTGTTCAGAACTAACTTCCTGCTCTTCACCAAAATCATCAAATTCTTCTGTCATAAAAAAACAAACAAAACAAAGATATTTAAAACTACCTAAAAAATAAATATTTATTAAAGAATTAAAATAAGAAAAATTATAAAAAACTATTCAAGTCTAAATAAAATAGTAGCTCTATAAACTAATCTGCTTGTCATCTTATGTTGTCCGTATAAACTCTTAGTTATAACTATTTTAGAATTTTTATATTTTCTTTTTAATTGTTTAGCTAAAGTTCCTCTAGCAAACTTTTGATTTGTTAAATAAACATCACACCCAGTTTTTAGCTCAACAATTTTAGAAACTTTAACATCGTTTCTCCCTTCAACAAGATCAAAAACAAAATTCAAAACTTCTTTATTATCGGGCCTTATCTGTAATATTGCCTCATAATATTCATCGTGCTTATCATTATTTTTATTCATAGTTTAATCTGCTTCTGTGTTCCGCAAGCAGTACACTTCAGGTAACTAGCATTATCTTTTGTGATTATTTGTGTATCTGGTTTACCACAATTACTGCAAAGAACAAAAATCTCAGCATACTGTTGTATTTTTTGATTTATTAGACTAGCACTAACTTTTCTCCCAAATACTAATCTTGGACCATCAAAGGTTCCTGGTGTAGCCAATTCCTTTAATAAAAATTTTAAGAAATGATCTCTATCTCTTCTAATATCACTAATTATTTGATTAAAATTAGTAATAACTGTCTTATTGCCTTGAATATGCCCTTTTGCTTTAGGAATTTCAAATCTCTGTGTAACAACAACTTCTTCAGGCAAAGCTTTTATCGCTTCATCCAGCATTTGCTCATAAGTTTTCATAAAATAAAAAATAAAGAAATATATATAAGGCTTTTGAGTAAATATATTAAAGTAAATAAATTCTGAGCTGTAAAGTAAAAGTTAGGAAAATAAGGCAAAAAAATTAAATTCCTTAAGAACTAAAACCGCAGTAAGAGCCAATATAGTCCAAGTTAACAACCTCATTTGAGAAGTCAATTTCATGGTTTTATTAGCTAATTCTTGTGCTTCAAAATTATTAGCCAAAATTATACCATTAACTCCTAAAAAGTATTGGTCTTGGCCTTAAGGAGTTTTAGCTTTGCCTTCAACAAATATTTCTCTTTTTATCATATAATCTCTTATTTCTTTATCTGGAATTAATTGTTCTATTAAGCCGTAATATCTATAGATCGGTAGCCCTATCCTCATATCTCTTAGTAATGCTTGAAATTTCTTTACTGTTTCGTTAGTCATTTTGATTTCTCAATTAATAATTTATTTTCCATTTTAATCTATAACTCGTAATTTACCTTTGTGCAATTCAAATATTTCACCATCCATAAGCAATTCATTTATCAAATTCCTTGATTCAGTAAAACCGCTTTTACTAATAACTTCTTCAAGATCAGCTCCGTCTCCAAAATCAAGTTTCTCTATTAAACTAAGAATTGTTTCTCTAGAATTATCAATATTTCCCATTTTCTCTTCAATAACATTCATTGTCATGTCTTCATCTGAAACTTCAGTATTGCTAAACGAAGGAATATTATCTGCCCTTTGCACTTCACCAAATAATTTAATTAGTTCATTTTTTCTAACCTTCAACCATAAAGGATTATCTAATTTTTTTATAATTTCCGGAGTAACATAAATAAAGTTATTAAACTCTTTAACTTTTCCAATTAATAAAACTAAGTCCCCTACATTAATATCATTAAAATTATTAGAATTTTCACTCCAGGTTCTTAATTTTAAAATACCAGAGCCATCATCAAGATTAAAAGAAAGAGAATTCTCATTGCTAAATTTATCTATAATTGTACCAATAATATTAACTCTTGAAATTTTATTATTTCCAAATTCGACATAGCCAGCTTCAAATTGCTCCTGCCCTCTAAAATAATTTGCTTTTAATAAATTCGCAATCCATATCTTATACGCTGTATTTCTTTTTACGTTCTCCATTTTAGCTCACTCTTGATATAAAATTCCTCTTGGGTTCAAAAATATCGCCAGATTTCTTAAGTTGTTCTATGGCTTCTTCAACTTTTGTGTCCTCTATTCCCTTAGCAGCAGCTTGTGCAATTATTTCCTCAATAGATATTTCTTTCATCCCTTTTCCTTCTAAATCAATTATTATTTCTTTAACTGCAATAATTTTGCTTCTTGTAGATGCAGTAATTCCAGAGCTTATTCTGTCTATATCGATTTGTCCTGTTTCTGGATCAAAACCAACTTGCATTAAACAATGTCTAAGTAATTCTATTGCTCTTCTAGCATCCTCCCTTGAAACATTATTATCTAATCTTATCTTAGCAGAAGCCTCAGATAAACGTATTAAACCCTCTAATTGTCTTGCTGAAATTGGAATTGGTTTTATACCTTCATCATCAGCCTTTCCAGAATTTCTCAATTGTACATAAAAATCTTTTATCTCATTAATCGCTTCTTTAGTAAGTTTTGGTGTAATTTTTTGTTTTGCATAAGCAATATATTTTCTCAAAAAATCAACAGAAACTTCAGTATTATATATCTCCCCTCCGTGAGAAGATTCCAAAACGTGCAATGCAATTCTCTCATCCCTCTCCCTACTAGGTATGTCTCTTACAGTGAATATTAAATCAAACCTATTAATTAGTGTGCTTGGCAAATCTATTTGTGAAGCTATTGGAGTATAAGGATCAAACCTTCCTAATTTAGGATTAGCAGCAGCTAACAAAGTTGTTTGTGCAGTCAATGTAGCTTGAACATTAGCCTTGCTTATTGGAATAATCTGTTGTTCCATTGCACTATGCAAAGCTGCTGTGTCTTCTTTGTCAATTTTATCAAGTTCATCAACAATTGCAATCCCTTTATTTGCTAATGGCAATGCTCCAGCTTCTAGACTCCATCCTTTTAAAAATTCATCTTTTACTACACTGGCAGTTAATCCTGCACCAGATACTCCTTTACCACTTACAAACCTAGCCTTAGGCGCGGCTTTGAAAATAAATTGTAATAATTGAGATTTTCCAGCTCCTGGGTCGCCAACTAACAATACGTGCACATCTCCTCTTCCAGTTGTTCCATCAGGTTTTTCCTTTCTCACACCTCCAAACAATTGCAAAACCAAAGCATCTTTAATTCTATCATGACCATAAATACTTGGCGCAATAGATTTAGAAAATTTCTCAAAAACTTTAGCATCTTTGGAAAAAGTCAAAATAGTATTTTCATCTTCTTTAGTTAGTGTTATATCACTATAATCTTCCTGAACAGGCTCTATATTATTAGCCTCTAAAACCAAATCATACCTTGTTGATTGTGCCCCGGTCTTTAACTGTATGGGAACTTCTTTCACTACGCCATAAATTCTAACCTTTGCGCCTGGAGTTGTTTTTCTCTCCATTTTAGGCTCAACTAAATCTTCTTTTAAAAAAACACTTAATCTCTTAGGCTGCTCCCCGCCATACAAACTCTCAGGAGATTCCTCGATTTTCAAATGTTGTACATCTATTAATTCCTTTGACAGCAATCTAAATTTTCCTCTCCAGCCACAAGTGCATCTGCTTGGTTCCTTGAATTTTTGGTCTATTTGTATTATAGATAAAGTATTTCCGCATCCCGCGCATTCAAATTTTGCATTAGTAACTTGCGGCCTTACGTCCGAAGCCTGCCTAACTATGCCTTCAATAAATAAAAATTGTCCCAAATGAATACTTCTAACATCGCTAATTCTTGATTTTTGTGTCTCGGGCAAGTCTTTAAATCTAACATTTATGCCTTTCTTATTTTCTTCAGGAATATCAAAATGCTCTAATGAAAGTTCAGCAGATTTAATGGTCTCCTCTGGTTCATCCAACAAATTATCTGCCAGTTCGTGGTTAAAATTAACTAGGTCTTGAAAAGAAATTATTAAGGATTTTTTATCAGATTTTACAATATCATAAAGTTGTGCTTTATAATGTAACTCTATAAATTCCTTAAATACCTCAATTTGTTCATTTACTTCCATTTTTATCTACTTAAGTAGTCAGCCTTATTTAAAAATTATATGCTAATTAAAAATATATAATTAAAATGAATTTATAAAATTTTATAACTATTTTCCAGAGAATTTTTAATAATTATAATAAATCACTGCCAAATCCAGTAATTTTAATTTTTTCTTCAGCCATTCCAAATTCTTCTCCAATAGATCGCCTAAATTTTAATATATCAGGAGAGATTTCTATTAAAAAATGCCTAATTTTATTAAAATCTTTCGATTCAGTAGCCAGACTATGTAAACTTAAAGAAATTTCAGGAAAAACAACAGTTTCAATAATTTCTTCATGGGTACTTTTATCATCATAGTCTAACTCAAAAAATAATAAAAGTTTACCTTCAAATAAATTATCATTAGGAGCAATTATAGCCTTATTAACAAAAACATAAAAATCACATTTAAAACAACGAAGATCTCGTCTAGACTCTTTTAAAATATATTGATGTCCGGGACCTATACGAAGAATATAATCTAAATATGGGTCTATATAATAATTCATAGAAACACGAACACTTCTCCAAAATTTATTATGTTTTTCAAGATCTCTTCTAAATAATTTCATTAAAGTATCTAGTCTGTAATATGCTTTCAATTCAAATTCCTTTAAAATCTCCAACTTAGTTACATCATCCATAAAAATTTAATAAATTAGATAAATAAAAAGTTATCTAATCTAAGATTTAAGAAATTTTATATTGAATAAGCCTTGGTATTTTTATTTTCATTGTTTGGTTTTTTAACTGTAACCATCTTTCCAGCCAGATATCCATGCATAGTGGTGCCTTTATACAAAATCATGGGAATTTGGATAAATAGCATATTAAATAAAAATAAATCAAAGGGGAAATATATCCAAAATAAAAGTGTACTAAAGCTGATTGTATAAAATACGGCATGAATAAATTGATTTTTTAAAGGATAATTTTCCTTCCAATAACTGCCAATCAAAATCATTCCAATAGACTTATTTTCAAGAAAATAAATTAAGATTAATTTATATAATAAAAACAAGAAAATGAAAATAAACTTTTTAATTAAAAATGGTATATCAATGAACAAAAACGGTAGAAAGAAAATAGAAACAAAAACTACATTAATAAAAGAGCTCAATCCTTTTTCAAAAAGAGTAGTGTTCCTCATCATTCAAACCCAATAAAAATTTTCTCGCCTTCAATTTTAACTTCATAACTTCTAACACTATAGCCGGGATGATTCAAACAAAAACCAGTTTTAACATTAAACATAAAAGCATGTGAAGGACAAATAATTTCTTCTTCATCTAAATATCCTTCATCTAAAGAACCGCTTTTATGAGGACATACTGCACTTATTGCATAAACTTTCCCATCAAGAAAAAAAAGAGCAATTCTATTTTTATCAATTATAACTAATTTCCTTTTTAATTCTCTCAGCTCACTTAAGCTAGCTGCTTCGATAAAATTCATATTAAGATTTCTTCTTTAAATCTAGTAAATTCTTGACAAGTAAATCCAAAGCTTCTTTCAGTTTGCTCTCACTTCTTGTTCCAGTACAAACTATCTTTCCATTGCTAAACAACAAAAATGTAGCCCTAGTACCATTTAATTTGTAAACTAATCCTGGAAATTGTTCAGGCTCATACTCTGTATTATCTAACTGCATAGCAAGCATATTTAAATTAAGATCCATACCTATACCGCCAGAAGCAACCATATTTTGTACAGTAACTTTTGGCTGCGCAGTAATTTTAATTCCTATTTTCTCAACATTTTTTATAATTTGTTTTATTGATTCCCTTAACTTCAGCATGCTTCTAGCACCAGTGCAAACAACATTGCCGCTTCCAAAAATCAAAGCAGAAGTTTTAGGCTCCCTAATTCTCATAACCAATCCTGGAAATTGTTCAGGATTATATTCTGTATTTGGTAATTTCTCAGCTAATTTTATTAAAGGAATATCATGTTCTAAACTTGTGCTTGCAACAATGTTAACAATTTTTAATTCTTTCTTAACCATTTCAAATCCCCCTATGTTTCTAAACCCTTTATAAAGTAAGAAAGAAAGATTTATAAACATTATTTAAAGGTGCTAACAACTTATGAGTAGCAAAAGGTTGGAAATAATAGTTGGCGCTGAATGGTTAATAGAAGGAACTTTGATTAGAGTACAAGGCAGAGATAAACCTTATCTTGTAGTTGATCGCATACCTGTTTCACTTGGAGAGCAAATTGAAGTTTATAGTGCAGGAGCTGCAACAATAACCACAGAAAGGCATCCAAATCTTAATGTATTACTTATATATGGTATGAATATGTACGATGATTTAGGAAATTTACTAGATGGTTATAAATCAGAAGTAGAAGCAAAGGGACCTTTAATGTAGAGAACTTTGCAAAACCCGATTTTTGAAAAATTTTAAGGCTTAAAACTTGAAAATTTTTGAGTTCCACAGGAAAAAAGCAATGAAAAACTTAATTATTCAAACTTCTCTGTAATAAATTAAACCCAATATCAAATTTTTTACTTTTTATCTCTCCGCTAGTTGAATGCTTAACATTTTTCTGGATTTCAAATTTAAGTGTTCTGGCCCCGCATTTTTCTTCTATTTGCTTTTTCCACTTGGTTAAATCAACATCAATGTTAACAAACAATTCAATTTCATTTTCCTTTTTAAGACCTGCTTCTTTTCTTAAATTTTGTATTCTTCTCATAATTTCTCTGGCAAATCCTTCTTCTTCTAATTCTTTAGTAAATTCTAAATTCAAAACAACATGTCCAAACTTAAAAGAAATGCCTTGTAATTCTTCGTCCAAAGTCTTCTCCACAACTTTAAAATCTAACTTTTTAACATTTATTTGTTTTAAAACTGGTTCCAGTAAAAGTTCTGTGGCTTTTTTAACGTTCTCATGGTCTTTATGTAAATAAATTATTGCTCTTGCCAATGGCCACCTGACATTAATCTTTTCTTTATCTCTGGCAGCCATTACTCCTTGAATAACTATATCAGAAAATTCCATTGCCCTCTCTAAATTTTTATTTACTAGTTTTGAATCTGATCTGGGCCAGGATTGTAAATGTATTGATTCTTTTTTATAAATCTCAAGATTCATTTTCTCTGTAAAAAATGGTAAAAATGGAGCAAGCAAAGTAATAGCATCAAAATAAGAAGAATATAAAACCTTCTGCACTTTTGCATCATCCAAAGAATCCCTTATAAACTGAACATATGTTTTAGAAAGATCAAATAATAAGAAATTCTTAATTGATTCTATAGCTTTATGATACTCTAGGTTATCTAAGTAATTTGTAACATCTAATTTTAATGTCTCTCTCCTTGATAAAATCCATTGACTTGCAGGATCATCACTATAGTTATTAGAAATATTTACACAATTCTGTTTAATATAATTAGCTAGGTTTTGAATTACTAATAAATAACGCTGAATTTCTTTAGCAGGCCCATAACCAAAATTTAAATTAAACATTGGATTTTGGTTACAATATTGCCATCTCATAACATCAGCGCCCATTTTTTCCACAGCTTCATCAAACCAGATTGCATTACCTTTGCTTTTATGCATTGGTTCTCCTTTCTCATCTCTAACTTCCTCATAAGCAAGAATCCTTTTATAAGGTGCTCTGCCTTCAAGAACAACAGACATAAAAAGTTGTGCATAAAACCACAATCTAACTTGTGCTCTCATTTCTATTTCCAATTCAACTGGAAACCACTTTTTCCAATAAGTCTTGTCCTCAAAATATTTAAGTGTGGAAAAAGGAACTATTCCAGCATCAAGCCAACAGTCGCCAACGTCGTTAATTCTCTCAATTTCTTCTCCGCATTTACATTTTATTTTTATTTTGTCTATCCAAGGACGATGCAATTCAGGAAGCAAATCTACTTCTTTTTTATTAACAGCTTTATCCTTCAATTCCTTTAAAGAACCTATAACTTCTAAATTATTACATTTATTGCATTCATAAAACATCAAAGGCAAACCCCAGTATCTTCTTCTAGAAATATTCCAGTCTTCCATATTATCCAACCAGTCCTGCATCAACTTGCCAACATGTTCAGGATACCATTCTACTTTGGCAGATTCTTTCTTCATTATAGGCCTTATTTCATCACAAGCGATAAACCAAGAAGAATCAAGTCTAAATACTAATTCCTCCTTGCACCTCCAGCATATAGGATATCTGTGCTTATAATTTTCAACTGAATATAAAATTCCTCTTTTTTCTAAATCCTTAACAATTTCTTTTTTAACTTGTCTAACATTCTTACCTGTAAGCCACCCAAAACCTTCATTGTAATTTCCAAATTCATCAAGAGCAGGTTTCAAGATTTTAAGTTTTAATTGTTTCCCTAATTCATAATCTTCTTGACCGCAATTAGGAGCGATATGTACTATGCCAGTCCCATCTTTTTCTCCAACTTCATCCCATGGAACAACCCTTAGAGTAATGCTTTTTTGCACTTCAATTTCCGGATAAAAAGGCTCATATTCTAAACCAACTAAATCAGCACCTTTTAAGTTTTCAAGAACTAAAGAATCACTGCCTAGTTTATTTATTGTTGCTTCAGATAAATAATATATATCATTCCCTTTCCTTACTTGAACATAATTTATATTTGGATTTACAGCAGCAGCAACATTGCTTGAAAGTGTCCATTCAGTTGTAGTCCAAATTAAAAGATATTCATTTTTCCTTCCTTTAATCTTAGCTTTAATATAAACTGAAGGATGAACTAATTCAGCATATCCATCATCACTCATTTCATGTTTAGAAGAACTAGTGCCACACCTTATACACCAAGGCAAACTTCTAAAACCTTTATACAACCACCCTTTCTCATGACATTTCTTCAAAAAATACCATATCGCAGTAATATTAGAATCCTCCATTGTATAATAATCATTTCCCCAATCCATCCACTGGCCAAGCATTACAGATTGCTGTGTTTGAATCTTAGAAAACTTATCCACTCTTGCTCTGCATGCTTTGGAAAATTTATCCAATCCATAATTTTCAATGTCTTGCTTAGAATTAAATCCTAAATCCTTCTCAGTTTCAACTTCCAACCATAAACCCTGGCAGTCAAAGCCATTCTGATATCTCTGATCATAACCCTGCATGGCTTTATATCTTTGAAATAAATCTTTTAAAGTCCTACCCCATGCGTGATGAACACCCATTGGGTTATTTGCAGTTATTGGTCCATCAATAAAAGAAAAAGGATTTTTATTTGTATTATTCTTTACTAAATTTTCAAATATTTTCTTTTCTTTCCAATAATTCAAAACTTCCTTCTCTGTCCCAAATCCTTTATAAAGTTCCATGTCAAAATAGAACTTACAATATAATTTATAAAGCTTATTCTAAAAACTATAAAACCAAATATAATACATTTCAAGAAAAATAGCAAAATTAACCCTAAGACTTTATCACTATTGATAAACAAAAAGAAACAAAAATACTAAGACCAAATCTATTAAGATTTGTATAGAAAGTACCACTAAGCCATTAAAAACAAATATTTATATATAATAAACTCTAAAAATTTATTGCAAGAATTAGTTTAATCTATTTCTTGAAATATAGGAGTGAAATATATGGAAAGAAGGTTTCAAAGAAGAAGTTTTGCCCCAATTAAACAAGGGGATGAATTAGACGTAAAAATTGAAGCTGTAGGAGCTAAAGGCGATGGAATAGCAAAGGTTAAAGGTTTTGTAATTTTCGTACCTGGAGCAAAAGAAGGTGAAAACGTAAAAGTCAGGATTACAAAAGTTTTCAGAAAGGTAGGATTTGCTGAAATCGTTGGTGAAGGCAGTTCTTCAGAACAAATAGAAGAAACTCAAGAAGAATCTGATGAAAATTCAGATGATTTAGAAAGTGAAGAATCAACTGAAGAAGAATATTAGCTAGGGTTTTTCATTATATTTTTTTAATGACAAAAGAAATCTTTTCACTTTTTCTTATTTTTTGACATTAATAAGTAACAGAACAAAATTTAAATATCTGCATGAAAAAAGTATTTTATGGGTTTTTTTGATGGAGATATTAAAAAATTAATGAAGTCATTGTCTTAATTAGTGATACAAAAAATATGCTAAGAGACGCAGATGTAGGACAAGCAGACTTAATTGTAAAAAGAGCAGAAATAAAGATTAAAGAAGCTAAAAGACTCCTAGACCAAATAAGAAAGATAGGTCCATAATTATATACTTTCATCTTTTTATACATAAATATTTATAAACAAATAAACAGTCTAAACCCTATGAACTCACAAATTTGGACGGAAAAATTTCGCCCATCATCATTTGAAGAAGTAAAGGGCCAAGAAGAAATTATAAAAAGAATAAAAGCACTAGTTGAAACCAAAAATATTCCGCACATGCTTTTTGCTGGTTCACCAGGCACTGGAAAAACCACATTGGCGCTCATTGTTGCAAAACAACTTCACAAAAATAATTGGAAGGCAAACTTTCTAGAATTAAATGCAAGTAATGATCGTGGAATAGACACAGTAAGAAACCAGGTAAAAGATTTTGCAAAAACAATGGCTGTTGAAGCTGATGCTCCTAAAATAATTCTTTTAGACGAAGCAGATGCATTAACAAAGGAAGCGCAACAGGCACTAAGAAGAACTATGGAAAATTATTCAAATTCATGTCGTTTTATTTTATCATGCAATATACCAAGCAAAATAATAGATCCAATAAAAAGCAGGTGTGCAATTTTCAAATTTAAGAAACTAGAAAAAAAGGAAATTGAAAGTATAGTTAGAGAGATTACTGAAAAAGAAAGAATAAAAATTGACAATGAAACAATAGAATTATTATACAATCATTCTGGTGGTGATGTGAGGCAATTGCAAAATATATTGCAGTCATGTAGTGCATTGTCAAAAAACATTACAAAAAATGAAATAACTGGTTTTTTAAAATCTATAGAATCAAAAGACATAGCAGAATCAATAAAGTTAGCATTAAATAAAAACTTCCTGGATGCAAGAAAAAAAATATTAGATGCAATGCTAAATAATGGCTTATCAGGATTAGATGTAGTAAAAGAGATCCAAAGAGAAGTATTAAATATGCAGGTAGATGATGAAAAAAAATTGAATATTATTGAAAGATGTGGAGAAATAGAGTTTAGATTAGTAGAAGGTTCAGATGATTTTATACAAGTGGAGGCATTACTGGCATTCATAGCAAAAAAATGAAAGTAGAATTTATTTATTCACTAATATATGATAACCTCTTAACAGAGATGTCTAAAAAAGAATTTTCTTCAGAACAAATGAAGGAAATGTTATTCTACAAAGAAGAAATAGAAGCGGCATGGAAAAAAGATGAAAAGAAAATAGTAAAAGAAATTGAAAATATATCAAGGCTTAAATTTAAAGGAAATAAAAAATGTTTTTTAATATATTGTATGAAATATACAGCAATTTCTAATCCTTTAACATTAAAAAAAGAAGCCCATTTAGAAAGAGCAAAAACAATTCTAATACACGAATTAATACATATTCTTTTAGAGGACAACAGAGAAAAAATAGCAAAATTAATAGAAAAAACATACCCAGAAGAAAGTATTGAGTTCAAAATACACATCCCCGTGCTTCTAATTACAAAAAAAGTTGTGGAAAGGTTATACGGAAAACAAATGGTTGAAGAAATATTAAAAGACGAGATGAAAATGGGTATTCTAAATTCAGCATGGCCTGAAGTAAATTCAATATATCCAAAATTTAAAAATAACATAGTAAAATTCCTAAAAGATGAAAAGCTTTGTTGAAAAATATAAACCAAAATCAAGTAATGAAATTCCACAAAAATTAGAAGAACTAAGAGAACTAATAAAAAATAAAAAACATATATTAATTTACGGACCAACAGGAAGTTGTAAAACATCATCAATTTATGCAATAGCAAACGAGCTAGATTATGAAACTATAGAAATTAATGCTTCTGACTTTAGAACAAAAGATCAAATTGATTCAATTATAGGCTCAGCATCAAAACAACAAAGTTTATTCCAAAAACAAAAAATATTACTTATTGATGAAGTGGATTGTTTATCTGGAAAAGAAGATAGGGGTGGAGCTCAAGCAATAGTTAACATATTAAAATATTCAAATTTTCCCATAGTATTAACTGCAAATAATTTAGACAATGAAAAACTAAAAGAAATAAAAAAGCTAGTAAATAAAATTGAATTTAAGCCTGTGAGCAGCAAAGAAATAATATTCATAATAAAAAATATATGTGAAAAAGAAAACATAAAATATTCTGAAGAAGGGCTAAAAAACATAGTAATAAATTCTAACTGGGATTTAAGAGCTGCATTAAACGAATTGCAAAGCGAGAAACAACAATTACTGAGAGGATTAAGACGCAAAGGGATATCAGTAAATAAATTGATAGAACGATACGATAAACCCCTAAGAGGCATTTTATTTTCATATGCATCACAATTTGTAAATGAAAATGGCAGAACGAAATCTACGCCCTTTATATCTAATGAATTAAAAAGATATAATGCAAAATACCTTGGGGGAAACACAACTCTGATACCCCCTTCAAAAGTCCCAAAGTTCATTAAAAACAGAAGAGATTTAGAAAAATGGTTTGAAACAGATATACTCAAGGGTAGGTATTGTAAGGTAATTTATCTTGCACTAATTGACATAAAGAATAACACTTTTTGGAAAACTTATTTGCCTTACAAGCAAAAAAGACCACGTTTCCATAGCATAGGGGAAGTCCTTGATCCGGAGGATATTTTATCTGAAAAAGAATTAAAGGCAATCTCCATAAGTGAAATGATAAGGGATGGCAACATCGGTTGGCTTGCAGCGACAATACTAACACCTAAAGAATTGGAGACTATTATGAATTGTCAAACCATAATAGAAAATAAACTAGGAAACCCGTCACTTAGATTATTGTCACAAGACAATATGGTAAAACCGTTGGCCGAAGCTTTGGCTCCTTACATAGGTAGTGCGGATTCTGTAGCAAAAACAATTGTTGACGAAGCCAGATTCTGGGATTCTAAACTAAAGTAGTCTGTACGACAACATTTTTATATCTCCGACATCAAGTTAAATATCATTAAAGAATCAGGGTGAATTAAGCCTACGACATTTGGTCTTGGGGCCGTGGTTCAGTCCCGGCGTTTTTTAGTAAGTTTTAAAAAGAATTACAAATTACCAAATGTCATGATATCAGATATACTTTTTCAACTGACTTATGAGCCTGTATCT
>JACPCE010000023.1 GCA_016179945.1 Candidatus Woesearchaeota archaeon
ATTAGCAATTAGAAGATTAAAAGGAACTCATACATTATTCAAGTATTATGCAGACGCAGAAAGATTCAGAAAAAGAACTAGCAAAACAAGAGATAGATTAAGAAAAGAAGAGCCAGATATTAGAAGAAGATTAAACTTACTAAGACCGGACCAATTAGAAGATCCATTAAATCAAGCTTTCACAAACCTAAGAACAGAACAAGAAAGATTACAAAACATATTAGATCACAAACCTGTGTACTTAGATGACGCTATTGATAAATTAATATTTTATGACAGAGAAATTAAAGGAAAAGAAGATCAAGTTCTAAATATGGCTGAAGCAGAATTTGGAAGTGATTATGAAAAAAACATATTTGCTGGTTATGGAAAAATTTTTGGAGAATTTCTAGGACATATGGCAGTTACATACGAACAACTTACACTAGAAGGATACAAAGAAAGAGTAATTAGAAAAATTAAATCAAAGTAGTAGCTTTTGTAAATGAAGCCGGTTCTGTTGCTGCAGAAGGTCCGCCTCTGCCATATCCTCTTGAACTTGATGGACTTCTACTTGAACTTGCTGCTGCAGGTGTTGCAGACGATGCACTAGATCTTAAAGAACTAGGAGTAGCAGCACTTTGCGCTACTTCTTCTGTACCATAGACCATTACACTAGCTTTTAGTTGATATACTTTTGTTCTGACGGTTTTTGATGGATTCCCAACTTTCTTTCTAGCATCTGCCATAGATGAACTACTAACAGCTGAAGTTACAACATTACTAAGACTACCAGCAGGAATTTTATCATCTTTAGTGTAAGCATCTTTCAAATATAAAACCCTATACTCAAATCCATCAGGTGTTTGTTTAACTCTTGCAGCATATTTAGTTACTAGTTGAGCAACTGCAGCTTTAACATAGCCTTCTAATCTTCCTTCATCTAAAGATCTAACTATAACTGGGACATGGAAATATGGAGCTTCAGCTTTTCTATCTAAAGTTGCTTCAATCACAGGATCATAATCAACAACTTTTCCTGTAATTGCTGCTTTTACAGCTTCATCAATACTTTCATTACTTCTTCCAAGGTATTTTAAATCCTTTGAAGGCCTGCCATCTCTAAGCCCTGTTAAAGTAACATTATATGTCCTTTCATTAGAAAATTTAACATCAATTGGTGCCAAGCCAGTTCTAGACAGTAAAACTTCATTCATTGCAGCAACTAACCCATCTTCTAATCTTTCTCTTTTAGCACTAAAAGAAGCTTTTAATTCAACAATATCAGTTGCCATAATATTTTTGTTAAAACAATCATTAATAAATTTTTCTGTGCTACAGAATAGTCGTAGTTTTTATAAATTGTTCTACATTTAATATAATAATGTTAATATGATAACAAAAATAATAATTGATTAATAATAAAATAGAAAGATATTTAAACAAGTGTTAAATATATTTTACACATGTTAAAAATAATTAACGATCTAAAACCCTTCTTTGAAGATTGCTATAGAAGAATTAATGTTAGGGAGTATGCCAAAATTACAAATATATCACCTCCAACAGCATCAAGCTTATTAAATTACTACAAAAAAGAAGGATTATTATTAATGGAAGAATATAAGAATTATATATTATTCTATGCAAATAAAGAAAATCAATATTTTATAGAACTATCTAGAATATATTGGAGAAAAAAATTAGGAGGATTATTAAAATTCGTAGAAGAAAATACTATAAATCCGGTTATAATTTTATTTGGTTCTACTTCCAAAGCAGAAAATAAAATAGACTCAGACATAGATCTGGCTGTTTTTGCTGTAAAAAAATATCTAAAAGTTGATGCTTTTGAGAAAAGTATAAAAAGAAACATACAAATATTTTGGTTTAATTCATTAGAAAATATAAAAAACAAAGATCTAGCTATAAATATATTAAATGGTTATATACTAAGAGGAAGATTAAGCCTATAAAAATGGACTGGAAAGAATGTTGCAGTAAGAGAATTGTTAAAGACATTAAATTAGATGTAGCTATGATCAATTCTTTAATTGAATCAAGTAAAAATAAATTAGAATCTGAAAGTATCTTAGAAATGTCTAAAATAACGGCAAGTTCAAAAGTTTCTTTAGTATATGACTCATTAAGAGAGCTACTAGAAGCAATAGCTATTAAAAAAGGTTATAAGATATACAATCACGAGTGTTACACTGCTTTTCTGAAAGAAATACTAAAAGATAGTAATAAGGGAGATAAATTTGATGAAATACGAAAAATAAGAAATGATATTAATTACTATGGTAAAAAAGTATTGCCAGAAGAAGCAAAAGAAGTGATATTAAATATAAAAAATCTAATAAATAACCTAGAGAAATGCCTATGATAACAAAAATAATAATAGATAAGAAAGGAAATATTAATTACTATAAGAAAGGAGATTTTCATAGTCTATTTGGTGTATTAAAAGAAAAAGATATAAAATCTGGAATTGTAAAAAGCAATATAGATAAAGAATTTCTAGTATTTGATGCTAATTTCGTGGATAATATTCATGAAATAAAAAGAGGGCCTGCAACAAGCCATGAAAAAGACATAGGATTAATAATTGCAACAACAGGTATTGGATTAAATTCAAATGTCGTTGACGCAGGTTCAGGATGTGGAAAGCTAGCTGCTTACCTTTCTAAAATTAGCTGCAATGTAACAAGCTATGAAATAAATAACGAATTCTATGAAATAGCAAAACAAAATATAGAAAACTTGAAACTAAAAGTTAAATTAAAAAACAAAAATATATATGAAGGAATAGAAGAAAAAGACTTAGATTTAATAATGTTAGACTTATTAGAACCATGGAAAGTAACTGATCATGCAAATAAATCTTTAAAATCTGGAGCATTTCTAGTAGCTTACTTACCAACAATAACGCAGGTTATAGATTTTGTAAAAAGTCTTGAAGATAAATTTTATATATGGAAAGTTTCAGAAGTTCTAGAAAGAGAATGGTCTGTTGAAGGACTAAAAGTTCGTCCTAAAAATCAAATGTTGGGACACACTGCATTCTTGGTGTTTACAAGAAAAATATAGATAGTAATAGTAATAATAAAAATTAGAAATATATTTATAAACAATTATATAATAAAATTTCCAATGAGAAAGGAAATTATATTAACTTTAGTGGCATTACTTGGGTGCAGTTCTGTAAATCTAAATACTAAACAACAAAGTAATTATGGGTGGCTGGAAAAATGTGTAGAAGATTACAAAAAATCAAGAGAGGATCCGTCTGCAATGAAAAATTCACCAAGAGAATGCACAGATCTAATAGAAGTATTAATTACTGCAAGACTTCAAGATGAATATAAAAAATTAAAGGATAGCTTTACATTTAACATTGCAATGTTCTATGCAAAAGCAACAACAACATTTGGCTCAATAAACTTATCTGATAGTTGTAGAAATTTTAAGGGTGAATATTTGACTGGTATTGAAAAATATAGAGGAGAATTAACACAACAATTAAGAAGAGAAGAAGTAATTATAGAAGGATTAAGAAAAAATAGAGAATACAAAAAAGCTAAAACAAATTTATTTGGAAGATTAGATTCACTCCAAAACGAAGCACAAACTCATGAATGTCCTAACTAAATTAACATCAAAAAAATAAAAAATTAAACAGAAACTTGAACTGAGGTATTACTAGATGTCTGCCCATCAGTCATTGATGTATCTGAAGATATGTTTTCTTTAGATTGTTGCTTTGCTTTACCTATACCAAGACCTAATTTTATTTTAGCACCATCAACAACTAAATCTACATCTTTACCAATTGCAAGTCCAACACCTACATTGCCATCAATATCCATACCTACATTAACTTTAGTTTTTAGTTTGCCTGCTTTAATTTCAACTTTACCATCCGCCTTAACTTCAACATCAGCATCTTCATGTGTCTCAAAGTGCACAACAGGAGCTAAGATATATTCCCCATTACCTGTAAAGTGTAGGGACTCATCTGCAATAAAATCAAATGTTACAGCAGATGTAGTATTTGGTTTAACTACAACTTCACCAACTATTTTTAATTCACCGGAAGGCAATTTAGCTTCATGTTCACCATTAGCATCTACTACAAAAACTTTTGAAATATCAAGACGAACTTGCTGATAAGTTCCTTCTTTTAATTGTATATCAGTTAGTAAAACTTTAGATCCTTCTGCTTTTAATTTCAATAAATCATATGTCTTAGGAGTTGAAGAAACTGTAACCCAGCCTTCTGTTGCACTATGTACTTTTACACTATCAACAGTCACACTTAAACTACTTACAGCTTGCATATCAGCTGCAGCATCAGTAATAACAAAAACTACTCTTCCATCTTTAGAAGGCTGAACAGCTGTTGGTTGTTGCACACAAGCACTCAAAAAAATAACTAATAATAAACTAGAAATCAAGATAATTCTTTTCATAGTACCACCCCTTATAATTTATAGATACTGTAATATATAAATATTTCTAAATTAACTGTAATAATATTAGAAAAAATAAAAAATAAAAAATATTTGATTAGGATTTTAACTCTATATATTTAGATTATTACATTGAATTCTTTTTCTTCATGTAACAATCTTTGCAATATACAGGTCTTCCTTCTGCTGGTTTAAAAGGTACTTGAGTTTGAGCACCACATTCACTACAAGTGACGTCATGCATTTCTCTAGGTCCTCTATTAAAGCCACCAGATCTTCTCTGACCTTCGCCTCTAAAAGACATTATATATTCCTCCTATATAACAATACTTCATAAGAAGTAGTTGCTCGATAAAATTTAATCATAACCACTGGTATATAAAACTATGCAATCATAACATTTTGTGTAGGTTCATGACATTTAAATAAAGAATTTAGAAAGATCGTTTTAAAATAGTAACTTTTAAAAATTTATTTTGACAATTATTGAAATGAATAAATTATTAGCTCTTGGTATTGGTGTGACAACTTATGTAACTGGAACATTAATACTAAATATTACTGCAACAATAATTGGATGTGAATCAAAACAAATATATTCCCAAGAGTCATTAGAAGAAACAATAGCTGAAGAACTACCAAATTATTATCATAAAAAAAATGTAAAATTAATTCCAATTTTCAATAAACCAATGGACTATGACGTATACGGAACATCAAGAAAAATAGATGAAAGAACATTTGAAATAAGTGCACTTAATAGAGCTGCAGTCAGACATGAATTGGAACATATATTTGATGGTCATATGGATAGAGGAAATCTTAAAGAAAGAAAGGGTATTCAAAAGCCATTAGGATATTTATTGTATCAATTATACTATGAACCAAAGGCAAGCCTACATGCCCTTGGAATAAGGATATAATTAATTTTTAACTAGAAACCTTTAAATAAACTAGGATAAATTCTAAAAATAATGGAAGAAAAAGTTTACGTTGTTGATACTTCTGTAGTTGTAGAACGTCTAGTGTCACAATTTATTAAAAATAAAAAAATCTCAGGTAAAATAATAGTTCCTAAAGCAGTAATGGCTGAATTAGAACATCAAGCTAACACAGGCCAAGAAATTGGTTTTATAGGCTTAGAAGAAGTTCAAAACATGCAAAAACTATCAAAAGAAGGAAAAATAGAATTAATTTTCTCAGGTGACCGCCCCAACTTGTATCAAATTGCTTACGCTAAACAAGGTGGAGAAATTGATGCTTTAATAAGAGACATTGCTTATAACGAAAGTGCAATATTAGTAACAGCAGATAGAATACAAGCAGAATCTGCAAAAGCATTAGGTGTAGAAGTTCTATATTCACCACATAGGCAGTTAACAGAGGCACTAGAAATTGAACAATACTTTGACTTAGAAACAATGTCAGCACATCTAAGGGAGGGTTGTCCTCCAAGAGCTAAAAAAGGAAAACCTGGTGAGTGGAAATTACTAGATGTTGGTACAAATATTCTTACACAGCAGGAAGTTCAAGAGATGGCAAAAGAAATTGTAGAAAGATCAAGAATAGAACCAGATGCTTTTATAGAAATATCAAGACCTGGTTCAACAATAGTCCAATATAAAAATTATAGAATAGTAATAACGAAAACTCCTGTTTCAGACGGCTGGGAAATAACTGCAGTAAGACCAATAAAAATCCTAAAAATAGAAGACTATAATTTACCAGAAAATATTGCTCAAAGAGTAAAAACAAAAGCTCGTGGAGTAATCATTGCAGGTACTACTGGCTCAGGTAAAAGTACTTTTGCACAGTCTCTAGCAGAATACTATGCCTCTAATAATTTTGTAACTAAAACAATTGAAAGTCCAAGAAGTTTAATACTAAGTAAAAATATTACACAATACAGTAAAAATCTAGCTACATCTGAAGAAATACATGACATATTATTCTTATCAAGACCAGATTATATAATATTTGATGAAATGAGAGACACTCCGGATTTTAGATTATACACAGACTTAAGATTGGGTGGATCAAATGTTTTAGGTGTTTTACACGCAGCAACACCTATAGATGCAATACAAAGATTTATTGGAAGATTAGAAGTTGGAATGATTCCAAGTGTTTTAGACACTTTAATATTTATAGAAAAAGGAAATGTTTCTAAAATACTTATTGTACAGATGATAGTAAAAGTGCCTTCTGGAATGACAGAAGCAGATTTAGCTAGACCTGTAATTGAAGTAAAAGACTATATAACAAATAAACTAGAATTTGAAATTTATAGTTATGGAGAAGAAACCGTAGTTATTCCTGTAACAGAAGATTCTTTTGCATCAGATCCAACAAAAGTTTTAGCAGCCAAACAATTAGAAAGAGAATTAAGAGCTTATGTTGATGATGTGAAAGTTAAAATTGTATCAAATAATAAAGCTGAAGTTTATATTCCAGAAGAAGAAATAGCAAGATTTATTGGTAAAGAAGGTAAAAATATAAATCAAATAGAAAAAAAAGTTGGTTTTGGTTTAACAGTAAAAGAATTAACAGAAAGTTCTTCTAGTAATGAAGAATCAGATAAAATACCAATTAATTATAAGATAGAAGAATCTAAAAAAGCAGTTGTGTTTAAATTGCCTCAAGAATATGCAGGCAGAACAGCTGAAGTTTATGTTGATGGGCATTTTTTATTAACATACACAATAGGAAATAAAGCAGAACTAAAAATAAATAAAAAATCAAAACTAGGATTAGAAATTCTAAAAGATTTAAACAGCAGAAGAAAAGTTGAAGTAAGAGTCTAGTTGAAAGATTTACATTTTCAAAGGCGATAAGTATTTAAAATAATAGAACTCTAAATTATTATGGAAATAAAAATAGTTTTAGAAGAGCAAGCTGAAGGAGGATATACTGTTTACGTACCATCTTTAGCTGGATGCATATCTGAAGGGGATACAAAAGAAGAAGCTATAAAAAATATAAAAGAAGCAATAGAATTATATCTTGAAGCAGATGATAATGAATTAGTTGTTTATGAAGGCGAAGTAAAAATAATTGCAATATGAAACTTCCACAGATTTCTGGCGTTGAATTAGTTAAAATCCTATGCAAAAATGGTTTTGTAGTTGTAAGACAAAAAGGTTCACATATAAGATTAGAAAAGAATACTACTGAAACAACTATAAAAATAACAGTCCCAAATCATCAAACACTTAAGAAAGGGACATTGCATCACATCATAAAAGATAGTGGGCTTGAGATAGAAAACCTATTCAAATAATTATTTCTTAGCAATTTTCCATAACTCCTCAAAATATTTCCTTTGATTTATATTCATTTCTTCATTTTCTATCATAACCGCAAAAGGTTCTTTAGTCCAAGAAGTAAAAACAACTTTATTAGAATAAATCAAAACAGCAGTTGGTGATTCCAACTCAACAGGCATTAAACGATACTCTGCATAATTTAAAGTCTGAGAATATATCTTAACTTTTTCTCTGGATTCTTTTGTATTATTATACAAAACTCTAAAAAATATTTTCTCTTTTATTCTTCTTTTATGCCAATCAATCATAAAGGCAGGAATTATTTCAAAGGAGGATCTAGAACTTCCATATGCCAAAAATTCCCTAGTATTAGATCTTAATATGTCATTCATTACAGTCTTCATTCCTTCAATGCCTTCATAAACTTCAACTTTTGGCCTTTTTGTCCCTTTATTTTTCTGTAATTTTTCGAGTGAAGGAAGTATTACACTTATGGCTTCCTCCTTCTCTTTTAATATTCTTGTTAACTCTTTTGGACTGGCTGTCCTGAAATATTTTCTATTATTTTTTACAGCATAAGAAACAATACCAAAAATAATTAATCTTTCAAGTATATCATAAACTAAAGTTCTAGGTAAATTGCTTTTTAATGATATTTCACTAGCTAAAGAATCATCTAATTCCAAACACGCTAAGTAAACTTTAGCTTCTTTTTCTGAAAGCCCGAACTTCTGTAAATTTTCTATTAAATTTTCCATTTTGTAGTAAATAATTTACAGCAAATATTTAAATATTACGTTTAGTAAATAACTATCTAACAGTAATTAAAATGAAAAGAATACCATATGAAAAAGCAAAAGATGAAGATGTAAATTACTGGATAAGATATACTGGAAGAAGAAATTATAAAGAAATAGATAATACAGCTCACTCTAGACTATTACAGCTAGGTGAAGAGGGCTTAGGTTCATTACTATGGTGCTTTGATAAAAATGGAGAACTTGGAGAAAATTATTCTTCTCATACACTAGACAGATTAAAAACTACATACATAATAGGACAAAAAATATTAGGTAAAGGAATAAATAAGATAATAGAAGAAGCAAGCAAAAGCAAAGTAAAATTAACAAACCAATGGGTTAAAGATTTCTGTAAAATAATTAAAGAAGGAAAGTATAAAATAATTAAAAGTGAAACTGGACCTTTAGTATTAGATGGGATATTAAAGGATGGACTATCAATAAATGTATTAAAATTCCAAAGTGAAGAAAATCCTAATTATCTGTTATATTGGGGTGGAGAAGAGAATAAGTTAAAAAATTTAGTTGAGGAAACATATAAATCAACTCACAAACCTACAGAATTGATAGTGGGATTGCCTAGAAGGATTTAATTAATTTAAGGTGAAATTTATCAGAAATACAAATCTAGTAAATTATTTTCCAATCAAATTCTTCTTAACATTTTTAAATGTTTCAGCTATGTCAATAATATATTTTCCTTCATCCAATCGATAAACCATTGGCTCGCCCTTAAACAGCCTTACAATATCCAATTCAAATTTTCCAGGCTTTAAAATATTAACAGATGCTAAATCTAAAATTATGGGTTTATCTTCTTCATATCCTATTATATCCATTACATCTTTCTCAATTCTTTGTTTATCTTCATTAGTTAAATGACTTATAGCTTCCTTGGCCTGCTCTAATGCTTCTTTTTTTACAAAAAAGAAAAACTTTCCACCACAGCTGCCACAACCTTTTAAAATTTCAGAACTAGCATCAGGATAAATTCTATTACATCTTACGCATTGATGAGGCACTTTATATCACAAGAATTAAATAAAAACTGAATATATTAAAGTTTCTATAGTGAAATATAGCTTTCAAAGAAATCTTACTTTCTTTTTTTCTCCATAGTTAACAATTCTATCTTGCTAGGATCTTTCCTTATTTCTTTAACTATAGTAGCAGGACCAACAATAGTCAAGCCAGATCTCTTTCTCAATAAATAATGAGCAATATCTTTTTTTAATCTTTCTACAAAATCACCCTTAAAACTATAATCAATGCTTGCAATTTCTATACCTTTAAAGCTCTTGCTGATAATTTGCATAGTCCTCTTTATTAATTCTGATTCTTCAATATGATCAAGCCTTCCTTCAATTAATAAAATTTTATCTTCCTTAACAGACTTAAGAATTCTTCTTATCTTCTCATCCATACTAAGAGAAACAAATTCATGGTGCGGAACATATTGTAGTGTTAGCATTCTTCCTCCTCTTTTTTATTTTACGAGCTTAAATAAAGCATCATAAAATGACTCCATATTTTCTCCTTTTAATGCACTAACTGCAATTGTCGAATATTGTGGAAATGCAGCTTCTACTCTTTTAATATCTGCCTTTTTTAAATCTATCTTATTGGCAACTATTAAAACTGGAATGTTCCTAGCAGCCAAGTTTCCAATAATAGTAATATTAACCTGACTATAAGGATTTTGTGTTGAATCTAGTACAACCAAAACACAATCCATCTCATCAAGCCACTTTATAGCTTCTATTACTCCTTTAGTTGCTTCTTTAGCCCTTTCTTTAGCTTCTTTAGGATTGATTTTGTATTTTAGAAAATCCTCATAATCAATCTTTGTAGCAATTCCAGGTGTGTCAACTAAATTAAATGTTAGTTCTTTTCCTTTAGATTTAACAGTTATTTTTTCCTTAACAATAATCTCCCTTGTTTCATGAGGAACTGCACTTGCCTTTGTAAATTCCTCACCTAGCCAGTCCTTAGAAATACGATTTGCGATTGTGCTCTTTCCAGCATTCGGGTGGCCATATATTCCTAACTTTATAGATTTTCTTTTCTTAAATATGCCAAAAACCCCGCCGAAAAAGCCCCTTATCTTCTTTATCATATTAGAACTATAAAGATTTAAGGCTTTTTTAAGCTTTATGGTGATGAATTGTAATTGTATTATATAAATTTATTTAGTATGTATCTCAACTATATCACCTTCTTTTAATACGTGTTCAAAACCAACAGTGCTTCCATCATGTTTTACACTTTTACCCCAGATTCTTGCATATTTAAAATTCTTAACAAAATCTTTGTGAACAATCTCAGCTAAATCTCTAACTGTACTTCCAATAGTTAAAGCAACAGGAGGCCAGTCAGGTTTTTTGCCAGGCGTCTTGGTCTGAACATAAACTAAATCCAACATGCTCCAAATAGCATCTTTTAAGTCATCAATCCAGCAAACAGGATAAGGACATTTAAAATTCTTCATTAATTTATTAACCACAACTAAACAATTTTTAATTTCTGCTTCTGTTTTTTGTAATTTTACTTTTTTTAGAGTTACAAAAGCCTTACTAAATTCTTCTTCTATAATTTTTAAATTTTCTTCACAATTTCCAGTTCCGTCAACAACAACAACAATTAGATCAGCACTTCTTGCTATAGCAAGGAAACTTGGTCCTTTATCACTTTCTATAAAGCCTTCAAAAATAGCAGGAATTTCAACAATCTGAATCTTAATTCCATTGTAATCCATTACACCAATTTCAGGCATTTTTGTTGTAAATGGATAATCTGCAATCTCAACTTTAGCTCCTGTCAATTTATTTAATATTGTACTCTTACCAGAATTTGGCAAGCCAACTAAAGCAACCTGGGCAGCTCCCTCTTTTTTTATGCTTAAACTAAATCCACCAGCCTTCTTCGATCTTTCTTTTTCTACTTTTTCTTTTAATTTGGAAATCTTTTGCTTTATTTCTAATCTTAATTTTTCAGCTCCTTTGTGTGATGGAGAGACAGAGAGTAAATTCTCTAAAGCTTTTATTTTTTCTTCTGGAGTCTTAGCATCTGTAACTTTCTTCTGAGCTTCTCCATATTCATATCCGGCATTTATTGGCATTTCAAAATGATAAGAAAAATACATACTAATAAAATTATCTAAGGATAAATTATTTAGAAGCTAACGCTACAACATAGTTCTTCATAGTCTTATCAAAATCGTCTAAATTTCTTAAAGGAAGATTTAGTAATTTTTGATTTCTAGATGTCACTAAAACTGCAAAAGCAGCTTTACCATTATCATAATTTACCATGTCAAAACCTGCTGCATGAAATTCGTCTTGTAGATCGCCAACTTTACCAGTAAAAAAACCTAAAACATAAGTCTTTCCTCCATGCTTAGATAAATAAGAAGAACTCCTTACTCCATCAGATCTACCAGTATAAGCAAAACCTACTTCTTTTGCTACAGCAGATTTAATTCCTCTAGTTTCCTTAGGATCTCTAACTTCTAGTAAATATGCCAAAATACCATTGCCTCCAACAGAACAATGAGTATAAGTTCTGCTTGCAAAGAAAGAATTAGTTGTTTCAGGCGGCCCTCCTGTTGTTCTTCTTGCTTTAGCTTCCAAATCTCTTTCTTCTATTTCTTCTGGATCTTCAGCAGCACCTTCTACTCCATCATCTGCACTTACACCAACAGGTTGTTCACTATGTGGAGTCTTTCCTCTTCTTCTAGATTCTTTCTCTATTTTTATTCCTAACATATGAGCTAAGACTCCAGAATATTTATCCTTAAAATTTTCAGTTATTGCAGGGGGCATTGATCTACTTACCTGACCAACTACTTCTGAAAACAAAGGCTTTGCTAAAGAACTTGGCATATCTACATTCTTAAATCCATTAGCATTGAACTTTTTAGGTAATTCAAACACAACACTGCTTTCATCTCCAGCATAAACCCCAAAAACATACTTCTTACCTAAATAAATAGCACACGAACTTTTTGTTCTGATACCTAAAGGAATGCCTTCTCCTTCCTCTTCCTCAATAAATTTAAATCTATTTTTAATGGTGCTTCTAATAACATCCGGAGCCATTTTACCTTCAACTTGCAAAGCATAGAAAATTACACCCCCTTCCCTGCTAAATCTTAAATAAGAATAAATAGGCTGGCTTAATGTTCCTATATCTTTAAGTTCACAAGTCAGCATAAAATTTCTAAATAAATCTATATGTGTTTCATCAACAACCCAAAAAGAGGTTCTTCCTTCTGCTGCTAGATTTCTTAAATATGGAGGAATTATAGCTGGACTTTTCAATCTAGCTCTCTGTCCACCACTGCTACCCATAGGTTTTGCTGCATAACCTTTAAGCAAAGCATCTAAATTTTCAGTTGCATTACTTTCAGCATTATAATACCAAGGAGCTGGATCTTTAGTATCAGGTTTAGGAAATGCTCTTCTAACAGCTGAATACATAGGCAAACTTCCACTTAACTTTTCTACAATAGAGGAAATTTCAGAACCAAATATTCTATCGCCAGATCTATTGGTTAAAACACCAGACTCAACAAGCCTCTTAACCAAGGTATTTTCCCATCCAGTCGCTCTAGTAACCTCTTTGTAAGTATACAATCTATTTGGGCTTATTCTATAATAATCTACTCTGTCTCCATCTCCAGATTTTATCTCTCCAAGCAATTCAGCTAATGAAATTTTATTAGATCCAGAAACAAGTTTAGCAGCTCTCAAAACAAGATTCTCATACTTCTCTCTTGCTCCACCTTTTTCAGGAAGAGAATTTTGAGTAGCAGCAAATACAGCAGCATCAAGCAATGCTCCTTTAACATCCTTAGGAGAAACACCCTTTAGACCACAAACAGGAGATCTAGGATTAATGTAAAGTTTTCTATCATTTACATCAATCCTTGCTACTTCACCTGCTCTTTCAGCATCAAATAAAATATCATAAGGTGCCCCTTCTTCTTTTAAAATATCACGAACAGATCTTCCAACAGAAGAAACAATCCTTTCGTCTAATCTATTTTCAGTTCTGTTCCTTTTTCTGATTTGCAAATCCATCTCCATATCTTGTCTAACATTTCTAAGAATTTGAAAAATATAATCTGTTACTGTTTTAAACTTAGGGTGATCTCTGAGAAAACTTCTTCTATCTAAAGTAATTAAATCCCTTAATCCTTCAACATGAACTACTCCAAACAATCTTCTTGCTAATCCAACACTAAATCTCTCACCAAATAAATCCAAATTAGGACCGCCTACAGCCCTTCCATCAACCTTAATATAAACACCAGCATCATCCCCTATAGGTCTCGGATTATAAAACAAAGAACCAACCATTTTACCTACAACAGGATCAACATAATCAATTGCGTATTCCACAGCATTTTCTAATTTCTTAAGCACAACAGGTTCTCCATTTACATTTACAGTAAACTCACCAGAAAGGGGCATTTCTACAGCAAGTTTCCTTCTTAGATCATCGGCAGTAAAAACCCTGCCATCTTTTAAAAATTTTAAATCATGCATAGTTATAGTTGTGCCTTTCTTACCTGGGGGCGCTTTTCTAAACTTAACTTTAAGAGGTTTTTTACTGCCACTATCCACATCAACAGTATAAAAAAAACCGCCATTAAATGTCTCCAAAGAATAATTGCCTGACAAAGCCATTAAAGATTTAGTAGCTAGACCATAACTACCAACTCTTCTTCTTCCTTTAGGAGAAACAGGTTGTGTTTTTTTAATACTCTGACCCATCCTAAAAAAACCACGAATGCCATTTTCATCCATTCCATCACCATTATCAGAAATAACAATAAGATCTCTTTCTGGATTATAAGTAACATCTACATGCGGAGCATCAGCATCATAAGCATTAGCTACTAATTCAGAAAAATCTGTTAAAACATCTTTTGACAAAAGCCTGCTTATGGTATCTAACAAGTCATCCCCAGCTTCTACTCTAACATCAAACTCAGAAACCTTATCATCTAAACTAGTACGAGCCATGCAGATAAATCCCAAATTCAACATATAAAAACATTTTTATTATAACAAATATATATCATAATATGGAACATTACTTCACAAAATCACCAAAATCAGAATTAAAGATAAAAAAATTAAAAGCAATTTTAAGAAAGAAAGAAATAGAATTTTACACTGCATCGGGTTTATTCTCAATAAATCAAGTAGACAAAGGCTCAGAATTATTAATAAATAAATGTTTAATAGAAAATAATTGGAAAATACTAGATCTCGGTTGTGGTTATGGAATTATAGGATTATCATTATTAAAATTTAACATAACTTTAAAATTGACATTCTCAGACATAAATGAAAGAGCAATACAAATAACAAAAAAGAACTTAGAGTTTCATAAATTAAAAGCAGAACTAATACAAAGTGACGGTTTTGAAAGCATAAAAGAAAAATTCAACACAATTTTATTAAATCCACCGCAAACAGCAGGAAAAAAATTATGCTTCAAATTAATAGAAGATTCAAAGCAACACTTAGAAAAAGAAGGTTATTTACAAATTGTAGCACGGCATAATAAAGGTGGAAAAGAACTATCAAAAAAAATGTTTGAAGTATTTAACAATGTAAAAGAAATATCAAAATCAGCAGGCTATAGAATATATATAAGCAAGTTAATTATAAACCCTGACAACTTCATCAAGAGAATCTAAATATAATTTTTTAAATTGGTCTTTAGTTTCTATACCAACGCCTCTAGAGCGATCATATATGAATTTTTCACCAGAAGACTGAATAAGATAAGCAAAGTCACACCTAGCATCTAAATTATTATCTATTACAATAAACTCCCTATATTCATAAGAAGTACCATCATCGGGATTAAATTTTATTGATAAAGAGCCTAAATTTCTTGATCTACTATTATTAGGAACGGCATCTACAACAAAGATTCCCCCTTTGATTTTAATTCTAGCTCTAACACCGCCATTAGTCTGTTCATAAACAACATTATCATTTGGAAGTTGTGCTAGAACATAGCTGCTAATTAATCTTGCCATTGCAACATCATAAACATTTGGCCTCAAATTTCTATTATCAGCAAAAGTACTATTACTTGTAATAAAAGACAAAGCAATACCAGCAATATAATTAAATCTAGCCATAAACTAAAAAATTACCAGTAAAACATATAAGGCTTGTTATTTTTAGGCTATTAAGCACATTCGATAAAGTTAAAAATATTAAATTTAAGCAATAACCATGGCTTTGTACTCAAATATATTAATAAAAGTATTAGGCGCATTTTTAATCTTAATTCTAGGATTAATAGCTGCCAGGATTATAAGTAATATAACAAGAAAAATAATTAGAGGAACAGAAGTAAGTAAATCAATTGAAGAACAACTTAAAATAAAAGTAAACCTTGAAAATTATATAAGTTCAATACTAAAATACCTAATATATTTTATAACT
>JACPCE010000024.1:0-2581 GCA_016179945.1 Candidatus Woesearchaeota archaeon
ATTAGATTTTCCATAGAATTTCACCTCTACAACTGATAGGTGAAACTAGAATAAATAGATTATGCAACTGCACTAACTAATTTTGCAAACTTCTCTATATAGATCAACAATATCTTGTATTACACAGCCTTGTCCAGCATGCTTCACAATATTACACATTTGGCATATTGTCTGTAAATTTTCTAAGTTATTATCTTCAGGATCTCCGTTTATATGGTCTACTATTTGATATTTTTCTAATCTATACTGGCAGTATGCGCATGTATAATTATCTTTTTTTAGGATTTTTTCTCTTAATAATCTCCATTCATCACTTTTTAATTTTTTGGATTGTGTTTTATTTCTCCACTTTTCTGGAGGTGCGAATGAAGGGTATAATTGTTTCATTATTAATCGATTAGTAGCCATTTCCATAATGGTATAAACTTTATTTTATTTTCTTCTTTTTCTATTTCTTTTGTTATTAATATTAACTCTTTTACTTTCTTAAATTCTTTCTTAAATTCCAATAGTGCTTTTATTTCTCTTTCATTTATTTCGTCTGTAAATGAAACATTTATTGCTTTTAAGCTCTGGTCTTTTTCTTTTACTATGAAATCTACTTCTCCATTATTTTTCCAGTAATAAACATCTTTCTCTTTCCTTTTCAGTTCTACAAATATAAGATTTTCTACAAGTTTACCTTCATCTTTTGAAAACCTGAAAGAGGTTGCATTTCTTAAACCATTATCTATACAGTAGATTTTAGAAGCTAAAGTTTTTTGTTCTTTGAATGAGTAAGAGAAATGATCTATTGTGAATAATAAAAATGCTTCTTTATAATAAGCTAAATAATCTTTAATTGTATCATAGGATATTTTTAATGAGTTTCTTATATTCCTTAAAGAAATTAAACTTGTAAAATTTGTTATTAAAAACATAGCAAAATCCTTAGTTTTTTGTGTATTTAGATTATATCTGTCTATTATATCCTTATATAGTATGTCATCGAAATACTGTTCCAGTATTTTTATTTTGAATGCTTCTTCTTTAAAAAAAACTTCAGGAAATCCACCGATATTAATATACTCATCTAGATTTTTAAGTATTAAAATTTTGGTTTTGTCTAGTATTGTTCCTTTCTTTAGATTTTCTTTGTTTATATCTAGCCCTTTAAACGATATAAATTCTTCGAAACTTAACGGGAATACCTCAAAAGTTATATTCCTTCCAGTAAGCAATGTTGCATATTCTTTTCTTAATAAGTATGAGCAAGATCCTGAAATGACAAACTTGTCATTGCTTTTTTGGTCATATTTTTTTCTTATCCATGACTCCCATGCTTCTTTTTTATGAACTTCATCAAAGAATATGTATGTTTTTTTGTCAGGGTTCATACTCTTTCTATAAGATAAATAAATCTCTTCTAAAGAATCATTTGATAACTTTTTATCCTCTAAGTTCACAAATAATATTTGTTTCGGGTCAGTTCCATTAACTAATAATTTATCAATCATCTGGTACATTAATGTACTCTTTCCTGATCTTCTTACACCGACAATTATTACTGCTTCTTTTATATTAATTGAGTTAATTAAATAGTCATAATTAGATCTGTGAACTCCAGTTAGTTTTTTGACTAGTTCTTTGTTTTCCCACCAAGGGTTCCACTCACTTAGTTTTTCTATTTCCATGTTACATTATAGTGTAACAAATACTATATAAATGTTACGTTTCAGTGTAACAAATCTTTTTCTTTTTAGTATTTAGACTGCAATTATCTAAAGCACTATATAAATAGGACTTGCAGGCTTACCTGGCTTTGATCTTCTCTTCAGGCTCTTCTTTTTCTACATTAAACATTACAATTTTCTTTTATATTCTTGAATTCCTAGCCTTATCAAAAACCTAATAGTCCTTGATAGTGTATATTCTGTAGATTGAGCTACCTCTCTGATATCTTGCATTAAGTCGTCTTCCATTCTGAACACAGCATTTCGCTTTTTCTTTCTGCTTCTGTTTTTATGTTGAAATTAATTGGCTGAACTTCTAGAATTGCTATTTTTTTATTATTGTTATTTATTATGTAATTATTAACTTCTTTTATTCCTATGAAATTATTCATTTTATTTGAAAGAATATCTATTTTTTTGAATTTATAGAAATGAGCTAGGTCTTTTATCCATTCCTTTGCATTGAAGAACATGAATAAAACTGCTGATACTGTAACTAGGATTATTAAAGTAAATTTAATTTCTGTAAAATTTATTAATTTAAGTATAGCTGTATCTATTAGCAAAGCAGTTCCTGCATAGAGAAGCTGTTCGAAAGTTAATCCGAATATTATCTTCTCCTTATGCTGCAGGTTTGGTGGTATTTCATAGCTCAAAGTTTTTGACCTCCTAAATTAAGAATATATGTTACTACTGATAAAAAGCAACATATCAAAAGCTTTATAAAGTTTCAATGGTTACATTTTTATATTAAAACGTGAGGTAAAAACACAAAATGGCAAATAATAAAATTGTTCCAGTTGTATTAAAAGTAGCAGAAGGCAGAGAATTCTATCATGAAGGTTCTAGTGGTGTTTCAGATTCATTAC
>JACPCE010000024.1:2599-40149 GCA_016179945.1 Candidatus Woesearchaeota archaeon
ATTATATATTCCTGAATTAGCAATGAACAGAGTTAACTCTGACAAAGGCTCCAGAATGTGGGAGGTTTGGTGGCTAGCTCCTAGTGTAAGAGCAACAGGTACAACAAAGCAAGGTGCTAAAGTTGTAGTTTATGCTCATGAAAATAATTATTTTAGCAATCCAGCAAATGTTAAGGATGCAGTAGATAATAAAAAATTAGTTAATGGTGCTGGACCAATGCCACAAGATCAATTTTACTCTTTATTAGAAAGAGAAGGCAATGGAAGGGTATTTGTTGTAGATTATGATAAATTAAAGAGATCAAGTTCAAGTGTTATAAGTGTTGATGATGCTTTATATCATCCTCAGACTATTCCTTTTTTAGGCAGTAAAGATACAGCAGAAAGATATTTAGTTAAACATAGAAAAGTCTATGGTGACAAAATAGGCGTTTGGCATACTGATGATTTAGAAGATGAGCCAATGGCTCGTATGCTGTTCCTTGGCATCAGCGACGGCAACGGCTTGAGTGGCGACGACCTGGACTACAGTAGTCGTTTGCTTGGGGTTGCGCCAGAGGCGCAGAGTGCGCGTGAAAGAGAAGGCCTTGAAGGAACAGTTGAAGTCTTAGGCGAAGGAAAATTCTTAAGACGTGGTGGAAGATTATATATGCCAGTCCCAGAAGGCTTAGATTTAAAATAAATTCTTTTTCAAAACTTTTTTATATTATTTCTTTTATTGATTTTATTAGTCCCAGCTACTAACTTTACTTAAAAAGTGAAGTAGTAAATTGGAGTAGTTTGGACTACACGCATCTTCACTACGGTAGCTTGCTACTATAAAATACAGCCATGACTATCCGCGACTTGCGGCCTGAAATGGCAGTGAAATTCAAAAGTGAAGATGCTACTTGGTGGCTCGTATGCTGTACCTTGGCAACAACGACAACAACGGCTTGAATGGCAACAACAACCTGAACAACAATAGTCGTTTGCTTGGAATAGCCAAACTAATTATTGCTGGGACTATTATCTTAAAGTTAATATGGGAAACAATTTGTTTAATCAGTTATGTTCTTATGAAAATCTTGAATTAGCTTTTGAGAAAGCAAGGAAAAGAAAAACTTTGAAAAAATATGTTATTGATTTTGAGAAGAATTTAAAGAATAATTTACTCAAGCTTCAATCTGAAATCATATTTCACATTTACAAGCCGAAACCTTTAGAGACTTTTATTATTAGGGATCCAAAGACGAGAAAAATAAGCAAGTCAGATTTTAGGGACAGAATAGTCCATCATGCCATATGTAATGTTATAGAACCTATTTTTGACAATGGTTTTATCTATGATTCCTATGCTAACAGAAAATGGAAGGGATCATTAAAAGCCCTTGAAAGATTTGATTTTTTTAAAGGAAAAGTCTCGCAAAATAACACTAAAGATTGTTATATTCTTAAGGCAGATATAAAACATTATTTTGATGATGTTGATCATGACGTTCTTATTTCAATAATTAAAAACAAAATAAAAGATTCCCGTGTGATGTGGTTGATAAATATTATTTTGAACAATCACTCAAGCGGGGGGGGGACGACGGTAGCGTAGGTATGCCTTTAGGGAATCTGACCTCCCAATTCTTCGCTAATGTTTATCTAAATGAGCTTGACCAGTTTGTCAAGCATGAACTAAAAATAAAGTATTACATAAGATATGTTGATGATTTTGTAATATTAGGTAGGAACAAACAAATTTTAGAATATTATAAGGAAGAAATAAATAATTTCCTAATAAACAAATTAAAAATTCAATTGCATCCAGATAAGTCTGATATTTTTAAATTAAATAATGGCGTTAATTTTTTAGGATTTAGAGTGTTTTATTATCATAAATTATTAAGGGAGAAAAACATTAAGAAATTTGAAAGAAGATTCAATGAATTAAAAAAATTCTACAAAAAAGGATTTGTTGAAAGAGAAAACGTTGTAAATGTATTTGAAGGCTGGATTACATATGTAAGCCATGCAAATACTTACAAACACAGGAGACATTTAACTAGATTATTTAACAAATACTTTCCTATAGAGATTAAAAAAGAAGTTGAGAATATTAAAAAACATGAGAATTTCATTGAAAGGTTAGAAGAAAGCAATTATCAGTTTACTTCACAAAAGACTTTGCAATTACTAAAGAAAGGACTAACAATTAAACAAATTGCAGAACAAAGACAAATAAAAGAGTCAACAGTCTGGGAGCACATTGCCAAGTTGATTGAATATGGTCAGTTAAATGTCTGGAAATTATTGCCTAAGGATAAGATTCTAAAAATTTCTTATAAAATTCATAGTCAGGATGATAAATTAAAAGATATAAAACAAAGATTAAATGATAATTCTATAAGTTTTGATGAAATTAACTGTGTTCTTGCAAGCATTAAGCATGAAAACAAGAAGAAAAATATTATTCATCATGTTAGAAATTACAAAAGAATTAACTGCTTTAGAAAATGTTATTTCAATCCAAAACAAAGAGAAACATGTTCAGCTAAATTTGATGATCTCATTTCTAAAAATCCTAATCTGGAATTAACTAAAAAGGAATTTCTTGATTTATTCAATAATCACATGAATATTTGTATTTTACCAGAAAAAGAAAAATTAGGATTTATCTCCTACAAAGAATTCATTGAAAGGATAAGAAATTACAAAAATAAATTAGTTAAACACCCATTGCAACAGCCTGCCCAATTTCAACAATCTCAGAAGCTCCAGATTTATTCAAAACAAATTTAATCAATAAATAAAAGCTGAAATCTACAATCAAAAAACTAATTATATAAAACAAAATAGTAAAGTTCTCAAATACAGGGGTAGTGGAAAGCATAGAACTGCCCAATATTATAATAGAAGAAATAAATGAAATAAATATCAACAATATCAGAATATTAATTATCAGTTTCCCATAAGATCTAAGAAAAGGAACAAAATAAAGAAATATTCCTATAGGAAATAATATCACTCCAAAACTAATTAACAGCCATCTGATTCCAAACATTATAGCCGTTAATAATAAAACTATAATATAAGGAATAATAAGAAGTATCTGCATTATTGCATTTCCAAAGCTGTCAGAAGCTACTTTAAAGAAATCAGGATTAATATTGGCAAATATATAAGAAGTCAGGCTTGAATTAAATTCTATTAATAGGTTATATAGGTAATAACTGGCAGATACTAGGATAATAGCTATTATCATATTCTTTATTGATTCCTTGGCTTTATGCCTTTTTACTATATTATTAGAATCTGTAATGAATATAATTCCTGAATACAATAAGAAGAATATATAGAAAGTGCTTATTAAAGAGATTATAGTTAACCATATTGTCTTGAATATTTCTATGTTTGGCTTTGCAGTCATTAAAGTTTCAACTAACTTGATTAAAGGCTGAGCTGGCAGTCCTAGAACATAACTTAGAAAGTAACCAGTATCTTTTAGGCATTCTATTAAAGAGAATATTGAACAGCTTGACTCTTGCTTAGTTTCTTCTGCAAAAACTATTGGTGTGACTAATAGAAGAATTGCAATTAAGGTAAATAGTTTGGATTTTTTCATAATAAGAAAGGTTTATATAGTACTATTAACTATAAGTTAATAACTATTAACAAAATGGAAATAGAAGATAAATTAAAAAATAAAATATTATTAATTTTATTAAAGGATATTTCTATAAAACATACTATAACCTCCTTAGCCAAGGAGTTAAAAATAACAAGGGTTGGCATTTGGAAAATTCTCAAGAGGTTAGAGTCTCAGGAATTTATAAAATTGGTACAAATTGGTAAAGGAAAAACAAGCACTTACTTAATAGAACTTAAATGGGATGTTCTTACAGAAAAGACTCTTGCACTTTATCTTACAGAAGAAGCTTTAAAACAATTAAGATGGAGAAGCAATTTTGAAGGGCTTGAAAATGATGTGGATTTTATTATTATTTATGGCAGTATACTTCAATCATTCAAAGAAGCTAATGATATTGATATATTATGTATTGCCAATAAAGACAAATTTATAAAAATACAAAATACAATCAATAAAATACAAAAAATGCAAATTAAAAAAATTCATGATATTAGTTTTACCAAAGAAGAATTTGAATGGGAACTAACAAATTCAAATAAGGCTTTTATTGAAGCTGTTAAAAAAGGAGTAGTTTTATTCGGTCAAGAGAAATTTGTTAAATTTATGAAGGAAGTGAGCACGAAATGAATAAAGTACATGACTGTTTTTCCAATGCAAAAAATGATGAAGAGAAAGGCAAGAAGCATAAAGGTTTATTATTTGTAGGAAAAGATAATAAGAAAGCTGAAGAATATATAAAAAAGGCAAAAGAAAATCTAGAGCTTTGTGAATTACTAAAAGAAAAGAGATTTGATTATAAAATACCAGAAGAGTGGTTCTATACTTTATATTATTGTGCAATGGCTATACTGACAAAATTTGGAGTTGAAAGCAGAAGCCAGCGCTGTACTGCTTTATTTTTAAGATATATAAAAGATAAAGGTTTAATAGAATATGATAATGATTTCATTGACAG
The DNA here is from genome assembly GCA_016179945.1 of Candidatus Woesearchaeota archaeon. Lineage (GTDB taxonomy): Archaea > Nanobdellota > Nanobdellia > SCGC-AAA011-G17 > GW2011-AR18 > JACPCE01. The sequence continues at coordinate 7,174 of JACPCE010000024.1, forward strand.
GATAACTGTTTATAGCGAAAAAGAAGAAAGATCAGATGTTGATGAAAGAGAAAAGTCACGTTATGGTTCTTCTGTTAAAAGCGAAGAAATAATTCAGAAATATGAAACAATGATAAACACCTGCAAGAAAGCAATTTCTGAATGTGAAGAAATTGTATTTTCAAATAAAGAATTTACTTTGCCAAAAGAGTTATTAGAGTAACGAAAATATTGATTTTTTCATGAGAAAAAAACTTTTTAAACTTTTAGAATAATAAAAAATTATGGAAAGTAACACACTAGAAAAAAGAGTAAATAAAGAAATGATAAAAACTTATTGGGATATATTCTTATAAAAACTGCTACTTTTAAGCATCCAGATTAAATATAAATTAAAAAATTATTTTTCAGATGCTTTCCATATAAGATTAAAATAATCAAGATAACCTTTAGCTATATCTCTATCATATATTAAAAATAATATTGCATTATATTCTTTCATATGTCCAATTATAACATGGTCTTTAAATATTTCTATCCATATTGGACTTACAATGTTTTTAGGTAAATATCTTACTTCAGTGTTTAACATTTCTTCTCGAACTGAGCCATAATCTCTAACATTAGAGTCATAAATATACTTGCATTTCACTCCCTTTCTAATTCTTCTTTTGTGCCAGTCTATTAGATAACCTTCTATTTTTTCATTAATTATTCTTGGTGCGCCTATAATATATTGTATTTCTCCTTTACTTAATGTTGAAATTATTTTTTCATAAACAAATTTTATTCCTGATAAACCTTCGTAAATGCCAGCTTTTATCTCATAACTTTCGTTTTTTCTTAATCTGTTTAATTCTGGAATTAACTTCAAAATATCTTGTTTTTGTTTTTTTAGTTTTATTTCCTTTTCTTTTAATAGTTCTTTTAGATAATTAGGTTCAGTTATCGTGAAATACTTCTTATTTGATTTTATAACATAAGATACAAGTCCTTTGTGTACAAGTTTTTGAAGGAATTCATATACTTTTGAAGCATGTATCTGAGCTTCCTTTACTATTGGTGTTGTGGTTGTCTGGCCTAATTTTAATAATGCTAAATAAATCTTAATTTCTGTTTTTGTTAATCCTAAATCTTCTAAAGGTTTAGTATCCATAAATATTGTTATGTCTATTTTTATATAAACTTAACTATTATCACCCCATTAATAGGTGAAGAAAATTAATATTTTCCTTATTATTATAGTTTATATGGAAAACTTAAAGCAGTTTTTAGAACAATGGGATATGATGGTATCTAAAAATTATAAAGAAATAAAGCTATTTAATCCTGAATTTACAACCAATATAACTATAGATCAAATGAAACATTTCTTTAAAGTTTTTTATCATTTAAGAGGACATTTCCATGATTTCTTATGGTATATGGGTAATAATGCTCCAGATGAAAATTCAAAAGATATTATTTTAGATAATCTCAAAGAAGAATTTGGTAAAAATAGGTCTCATGAACAATTATTTTGGCAATCTGCAGAGGTAATAAATATAGACCTCGCAGAAGAATTAATTTATCAGAAAAACTATATTGATTTTGCTAAAGATTTTAATAGGGGGCATTTATTATATCTTGTTTCACATGATTGGGAAAGAAATGTTGCAGCATTCGCAGCATATGAAAGACTAGACAATATAGATTATGCTAATTTACTTGAGTTCATAAAAAGCTTTAATGTTTTTAAGAATAATCCTAATGCTTTAGCCTTTTTTGTGATGCATAGTAAAGTTAAACATTATGAAATGATTGATGAGGGGTTTAATCTAGAAATGATATGGGCTAAAGATAAAAATAAAATAATAGAATCATTTAATTTTATAGCAGAGCACCAAAATAAAATGTGGAAAAAATTAAGCAATGAAGTATTCAATTATGTAAGAAATTAAATACCCAATAACTATATAAATATATTTCACATATTAAAAATATGAAGAGAAATTTTAGTATTTTAATAGAAAAAGATGAAGATGGTTGGTTAGTTTCTAGTGTAGTAGGTCTTCAAGGATGTCATACACAAGCTAAAAATTTAGATCTAAATTAAATGAAAAAAGTAACTATAGTTAACTTTATAAAGATTCTCAATTTTAGAATTCTATGGAATTAATACAAGAGCTAGAAGTATGGTATGTAATACCTGCAATAAGAAAAGAGATAACTATCGCTATGCAAAGTAATGGCTTAAAACAGGTAGAAATAGCTAAAAGATTAGGCCTTACAAAAGCAGCTGTAAACCAATATTTATCTAATAAAAGAGGAAATGAATTAAAATTCAATAATAAAATAAAACAGCAGATTATGGAATCTACTAAAAGAATTAATAATGAATTTGATTCTGTAAGAGAAATCCAATATTTGATAAATATTGCAAGAGAAGAAAAAATTGCATGCCAGGTTCATAGAAATTTAGATAATAGTTTTAAGTCTTGTAATATATGTTTTGAGCAGCCACTAATTCAATTAAGGAGTAAATAATGAATGAAATATACTTAGATAATGCAGCAACTACAAAAGTAAGAGAAGAAGTAAAAGAAGAAATGTTAAAATATCTTGATGTAGTTTATGGAAATCCGGGAAGTTTTCATGGAAAAGGTCTAGAAGCTAAAGATTCAATAGAAGATGCAAGAGAAATAATTGCTAAGTTAATAAATGCAAAACCTAAAGAAATAATTTTTACAGCTGGTGGAACAGAAAGCATTAATCTAGCTCTAAAAGGTTTAGCTAAAGCAATGAAAGACAAAGGAAATCATATAATTACAACAAATATTGAACACCATGCAGTTCTTCATACATGTGAATATTTGGAAAAATATGAAGGTTGTGAAGTAACTTATTTAGAAGTTGATCAATATGGTATGGTAAATCCAAAAGATGTTGAAAATGCAATAAAACCAAATACAATTTTAATTACAATTATGTATGCAAATAACGAGATAGGCACAATAAATCCAATAAAAGAAATAGGTTCTATTGCAAAAAAAAATAATATTTATTTTCACACAGATGCTTGTCAGGCAGCTGGTTATTGTAATTTAGATGTAGAAAATCTAAACGTAGACATGATGACAATAAACGGATCTAAAATTTACGGTCCAAAAGGTGTTGGAATTTTATATTTTAAGACAGGAATTCAATTAGTCCCTCTAATACATGGCGGTGGTCAAGAAAGAAATATAAGGAGCGGAACTGAAAATGTTTCAGGAATTATGGGTTTTGCTAAGGCTTTTGAATTGGCTCAAACTGAAAGAGACCCCGAAGTTCAAAGATTAACAAAATTAAGAGATAAATTAGTTAATGGGATATTAGAAACTGTTCCAAAAACATTCTTAAATGGACATCCAACTGAAAGGCTTCCAAACAATGCTAATGTTTCCATTTTAGATATAGAAGGTGAAGCTTTAACACTTTATTTAAATGAGTATGGAATTTATACTTCAACAGGAAGTGCATGCACATCACAAACTTTAGATCCAAGCCATGTAGTATTGGCTACTGGCTTGCCTTATGAAGCAGCCCATGGCAGTATTAGATTTACTTTAGGAAAAGAAACAACTGAAGAAGACATTGATAAAGTTTTGGAAGTTTTGCCTGGTATTGTAAAAATTTTAAGACAGATCAGCCCTGTAAATGTTAATGCAGAACACATAATTGAAGCAAGGAGTTTAGGGAAATGAATGACGATTATAGAACTTTAGATTATGAGAATCTTGTTGTAGGCAATATTCAAGTAGTCAATCAACAAAATAATGTTAAAAAATATTATTTTCCATATGTCTGTTTTACCATAGGTTTAATATTATATGGTTTAGGTATTAAGGAGTTTTATCAAAAAGATTTTAGAGGAATTATTGGAATGCTTGGCGGCGCGACATTAATATCTGCAAGTAATGTGTTAAGAAAAAATAAAAAAAGCTTAGAATCAAGAATTCAAGGAGAAGTATAAAATGGAAACACAAACAATTTCAAAATTAAACTTACATCCAGACGTTAAAGCCAAAGTAGAAAGCAAAAAATGGTTTTACACAGATACAGTTAAAGATCATTTCTTTAATCCTAGAAATATTTTAATAAATGAAAGTGAAAGTCATGAATATGAAAAAAATGCTGATGGTATTGGAATGGTCGGTTCCGCCGCCTGTGGAGATTCAATGAAGATGTGGATAAAGGTAGATAAAGAAAATGATAAAATAGAAGAAATGAGATGGCAAACTTTTGGATGCTTAAAAGAAGGGGAACTTGTGTCCAGTAATCCAGACTTTATTAAGGTTGAAGATGTAAAGATGGGAGAAAAAATTTTTGATCATACAGGAAAAGAAGCTTATGTTGTAGAAACTTCAAAAAGAAAGATTAATGGTTTCTTATATAAGATAATTCCTTTAATATCAAAGTTTAATACTTTAAATTTAACTGAAGAACATCCAATTTTAGCAATAAAAAGAAATGAATTAGTAGGTTCACGTAAACAGTCTCATACAAAGTATCTTCGTGTGGATAATAATATTTTAATTAAAACTAAACCTAAATTTTGTTTAGCCAAATATCTAAACCCTGGTGATTATTTAGTATATAAATCTCCAGTAAAGATAAAAGATATAGAAGAAATAAGAGAAACTGAGTTAAAATTATTGGGATTTTATTTATCAGAAGGTTACTTTTCAGCAAAAGAGAAAAGTTCCGGCCAGTATGGGATTGTTGCTTTTGCTTTTAACAAAAATGAAACAAATTATATTAAAGAGCTTAAAAATTTATTAAAAAAGAAGTTTGGAAAAATGCCTTCAGAAAGAATTAGGGATAATGTTTCAGAAACATATCTCTGCAGCAGGAAAGCGATTCGATTCTTTAATAGATATTGTGGCCATATGGCAAAGAATAAGAAACTTCATCCAGATTTAATATATTTACCATTGAATAAACAAAAAACTTTATTAAATTATTATTTTAAAGGGGATGGTCATTTATATAAGGATAAACGAAAAAATAGACAAGATCAACTTATTATGAGTACTGCTTCTGAAAAACTATCCTTACAATTACAGCAACTAATAGCTAGACAAGGTTTTTTTGCAACTATCTCTAAAAGAAAAACAGTTCCTAGTAATATAAACGGTAGATTGATTCCGAGTAAAACTTGTTATGTTGTGAGCTATATAAAATCAAAAAAGAAAAAATCATTTGCTAAGAAATCAAGAAATTATTTCTTAGTTCCAATTCAAAGCATAATAAAAGAAAAATATAATGGTTATGTCTATAATTTTGAAGTTGGTGGAAAAAATAAATCTTATTTAATAAAGGGTTTTGCTGTGCATAACTGCGCTTCAGCTCTTGCTTCAACATCAATGCTTTCAGTCATGGTAACTGAAAATGGCGGAATGAAAATTGATGATGCATTAAAATTAAAACCTCAAGATATTATTGCAAGACTTGGAAATTTACCAAGCAGAAAATTCCATTGCTCTGTTCTAGGAGACAAAGCATTGAGAAGTGCAATTAACGATTACTTTAGAAGATCAGGGCAAACAAATAGAATAATTGTTGAAGGAGCAAGAATTATAGATCCAGAAACTAAAACAACAGACAAAGACATAGAAGAAGCAATCCTAGAAGGTGCTCTGACTTTAGAAGACGTTCAGAAAAAATTAAAGGTTGGGATTTCAAATAAAGCAGTAATTCCAGCAGTCGAAGAGCTTATAAGATTTTACAAAGAAAAATATTTCGGATAAAATGGAAGAATATAATGCACCAAAAGATGAAGGATACAAAGTTTCTAATAGTTATAACTCTGTTAATCAACCTCAAAGTAATTCTTATGAAAGTTCTCAAGCAGTAACAGTTAGCTTGCCAATATATCAAGAAACACAACAACAATCTAGTTCTAGAAGAAGTAAATGTCCTAGAGGTGCTATTTTAAATAAAATTGGAAGTTGCTGCGGTGATCAGTGTACAAGAGCTTGCGCAATTGAGGGATAAAATTATTTTTACTTAGGAAGTTTAATAAATATAAGAGCTTGGAAAACTTGAAGTAATAAAATGAAAAAAATATTTTTAGTTTTAGTGCTAATAACTATTTTCCTAGTTAGCTGTACTAAAAATGTTCAGCACTCAAATATTTCTGAAAACTCAAATGAAAAACAAAATAAAACTTTATTAGTTAAAAAAACAATTAATGATAAATTTATTGTTGTAAATCCGTTTGATTTATCTCAAGTTTCTTCGATTTCCAAATTCAGAAGCTGTGTTGGCCATGATTACAGTGGTTATAATTCTAATAAAGAAATAGAAACGCAGCGCTCTATGAAGCATTATCTAAACGGAATAAGCTCGGCTGTAGGATATAACAATAAAATAAAAGTCTATGCTCCTTTTGATGGCAAGATTTCTTATATAGACGATGATTTTGCTAGTTTTGAAGGGAACCAAAGGGGACAGCAAATATGGATATCAGGTAGTTCTGCAGGTGATTGGGTATTTGTATTTTTTCACATCGATCTTTTACAATCAATTAAAAGAAATACAGAAGTTAAATCAGGACAGCATATTGGTTATGCTAATTTAGATAACTCTCCAAACTTTGATATTGTACTAAAAAAGTTTGGCATTTTCGGTCGAAATACAATTGAATCTCCTTTTATGCATATGAGTTTAGATGTAATTAATCAGTACAAAGGATTGAATTTAGACGATTTTATTATTTCTAAGTCTGTAAGAGATTCTAAGCCATGCCCATGTACTGGCGAATATTGTTCATTTCCTTCAAATAGTCCAGAAAATAATCCAGAAGATTGGGTTGTAATCGATAATTAAATCTTGCTTATCAAAAATTTAGGCTTTACAAACTCGCTTCCAAAAGTAGCCTGCAAATTAAATCCGTCAAGACTTGCAGTCAAAAAAGGATTTTCTACAGAAATTTTTTGATTTACTTTATTGGCCAAATATAATATAAAATTATTTAACTCATCTTCACTTTTAAATTCTAAATTTGTAGAAACGTCTTGTTTGTCTTTATAATTTATAGTAATTGGCTTTCCAAAACCACTGCATATAATTTCCTTCACATCTTTGTCTTCAACTAAAGCAGATATTTTGCCAAATTTCTTTAAGTCTCTTACAACATAATATCTTATCTTATCAAAGTATTCGTCAGAATATTTAGTATTGTATTTGTCACAAATAATTCTTAGTTGTTTCAAAAATTTCTCTTTATCATCTAAATTCATGTTTTTAACATTTTCTTCAAATTCCTTCAATAATATAATATCGTTATTTGTTAATTTTGGTTCTATTACTTTATAGGAATTACTGTCAAACTCAGTTTTAACTAATGTCATTCCTGTTTCTTTAGATAGAATAATTTCTTTGCTTTTGATATTGGGTAAGGCTTCAATAACAATTTTTTTCTCTTCTTCAAATTTCTTTAACTTCATCAATAAATCTTTTTTCTTTTTCAATAACAATTCCCTTTCCTTTCTTTTCATTTCTAATTCTTCATGTTTTTCAACAACAATTCTAGTTTTCTTTGTTTTTCTGTAAGATCTGAAAATTTCATTGGTAAAATTTCTCAAAAAAACTGCTTTCTCATTTCTTCTCAAATTTTTAACATTAAAAGAATCTATTACTAATTCAAGTTCTTTTCTTTCTTTTTCAAGAAATTCATTTATTAGAAAAAAAGGTTCCTCTTTCATGAGTATTCAGACATTGGAGCTGTTGGTTGTGACAATCCTGATTTGCCTCTTACGTATTTTTCAAGAAGCAATAAACCTTGTGCTATAGCCTTATTTTGTTCTAGCAAGGATTCCAACTTTGAAGATAAAGCTGCTATTTTAGCTTCAGTACTTTCTACTTCACCAACATGCTTTGCTGCTTCATCAAATAATGAAACTAATTTGTCTATTCTTTGAATTAATTTATTTGTAGATTCAATTAATTCTGTTACATGTTTAGAAGTTAATTCAGAAGTTTCTTTATGAACTGGTTTTTCTGCAGAATGAACAACCTCTTTATGTTTTGTAAATGGCATAAGTTAATTCTTTAAAACTAATATAAAAAGGTTTCTTTTGACTATTCTGTTAGGCTATTATCCAGGAAAAACAAGTATAGGAAAACAGAAGTAAAATACTAATTTTCATAACTTCAGATAAAAACTTTTTAATGAAATTATTAAAAAATAAATTGACTGTATTATTTAAATTAGTAAAATTAATAAAAAAATTTTACTAATTACTATATAGGCATCATCAATGTAATTGAAAATTTGGGGAGCATTTCAGATGTATTAAAAATATATAAATCTTTCTCAAAATTGAAAATTTCAACAACTTTATAAATAAAACACTATTCATTCTGCGATGCTAAGCGAAACATTCAAACAATTTAAGGGAAAAGACGCATTTGTAGATATATATGGTCAAGAAGAAGCAAAAAGACAGATACTTTCAGCTTTGATTATGAATAGGCACATAGTATTAGTTGGCCCTCCAGGAATAGGAAAAACAACACTGGCAAGGAATATAACTAAATTGCTTCCAGAGATAAAGCTTAATGATTGTAATTTTCATTGCCTTCCAGATAAGCCATTTTGTCCAGAATGCAAAAAAGGAATTACAACCAAAACAAAAATATTAAAAGGTGAAGGAAGATTTGTAAGAGTTCAAGGTTCTCCTGATTTAACTGTAGAAGATTTATTGGGAGATATTGACCCCATAAAAGCAATGAAATTTGGGCCTTTGGCTGTAGAAAGTTTCACTCCAGGAAAAATATTCAAAGCAAATCAAGGAGTTTTATTCTTTGATGAGTTAAACAGAGCTCCTGAAAAAATACAAAATGCACTACTGCAGGTTTTAGAAGAAGGAAAAGCAACAATTGGAAGCTATGATTTAGATATAGAAGCTAATTTTATATTTCTTGCTACAATGAATCCAGAAGATTTCGCAGCTACAGAGAAATTATCAGAAGTACTTCTAGATAGGTTTGATTTTGTCTTTATAAAATATCCAGAAACTCTTGAGATAGAAAAAAAGATAGTTAAAATTAAATCAGAGACACTAAAAGAAATTGTTTTTCCTGAAAAATTACTAAATATTACTTTAGGTTTTATAAGATCCTTAAGAAATAATGAAAATCTAGAAAGAGTTCCAAGTGTAAGAGCATCTATGGGTTTATATGAAAGAGCACAATCAAATGCTTTGCTATCAAATAGAAAAGAAGTTATTATGGAAGACATTTTAGAAGCATTTAATTCAGTAATATCTCATAGAATAAGACTAAAACCAAGTGTAAAATATATAATGAATTCTAAAGATTTCTTGTCAAAAGAATTTAACAAATTTAAGGAAACTGCTGAAAAAGAAGGCAGTGATTACCCCTAATTTAGATATAAAAGAACAGAAAAAAGGCTATGAACAAAAAGGTTCTCTGGATATAGATGAAGATCTTAGTCATTCTATAGTTGAAGGAAATAAACAAAGAACGCAGCAGGGAATGATTTTAGATTCAGCATTAAATCAAGGTTTATTTGCATTCAATGCAGACATGGTTTTTGAAAATATAGTAAAAGATTACAGCAATGCAGATAGAATTTATGGAGAAAACTTTCTAAGATTTGCTTCTGGATTTGATAATAATACAATAAAGAAAAATATCAGATTTCCTGAATTTCAAAGAGAATTAAAAAATAAATTAAAACAAACAGAGAATGAATTAAAAGATGATGATTTAATTGATGATAAAGGTTCAATAACTGATAAGGGTTTTAGTTTAGCTTCTATAGTTTTGTATATGCAGGAACTAGATGATTTAAGAGCAAAAGGTCTGGGAGAAAGAAAAACAAAGAAAGCAATGATTTATGGTGACAAGGAAAACACTAGAAACTTTAGGTCACATGACAGATACAAAGACATTGCAATAAAATCCTCTATAAGAAAAGCTCTTAGAAGAGGACATAAAGAACTAACTACAGAAGACTTGAAAGTATTTGAAAGAGATAGCAAAGGTAAAATTTGTGTTGTATATGGATTAGATGCTTCAGGAAGTATGCGCGGTAAAAAAATAGAGCTTTGCAAAAAAGCAGGAATTGCTCTTGCATTTAAAGCAATAGATGAACAAGACAATGTTGGATTGATTGTATTTGGAAGTGAAATAGAAGAAGTAGTTTATCCAACAAAGGATTTTTCACAATTTATCAAGGCTATTGTAAAGATAAAAGCAAAAAAGCAAACAGATATAGCTTTGACAATAGAAAAAGCAATAGAAATGTTTCCAAAAGATAATGTTACAAAGCACTTGGTTTTAATAACAGATGCTGTTCCAACTGTAGGCTCTGATCCTAATAAAAATACATTAAACTTGGTTGAAAGAGCAGCTAATTTTGGGATAACTATTTCTGTAATTGGTATTGAATTAAACAAAGAATCAACAGAGTTTGCTAAAAGAATTTCTGAGATAGGTAGGGGCAGATTATATGTAGTTAAGGATTTGGAAAATTTAGATAAGATTGTTCTGCAGGATTATTATAGTATATAGATACTATTAATTAGTAATAACAATAGAAAGATTTATAAGTAAATTAACTTCACAAAAATTTTATGGCGAAAACTAGAAAAGAATCAAGAAAACCTAGACCGTTTGGTGGTTCAAGAAAAATAGGAGATATAGAAAAGCTAGTTGTTAATTATTATAAAACTTTAGAAGCTTTAGGTGGTCCTAGTACTTATGATTATGGCGGTAGGACTTTATGTTTAGCACTCGGTCCTAATGTTTACAGGGTTACTTTAGATTCATTAGACAATATAAATACACCACAAATAGCACAAGGATTAAGAAGTTTAACACTCAAAGCTGAATTAGAACATTTAGATTTTTCTTTTGATTTATTTAGAGCATTATGTGCTAAATATCATAACAGCCATGGCGGTGTTGGTTTTGATACAGAACCTTATAATCCAGCAGCAGGATCAGGAGAATATAAAAGAACAAAAATACCTACATTGGTTAGTAAGGGTTTTTGGCCAGCAGATCAATTGCCATTGCTAAGAGCAAAATTAGTTGATGAAGGACAGGAATTTGGACATATTTATGTTTTAAAGGGAGATAATAATGTTTCTGATCTTGTACTGCATACACCATTAAGCCAAAGCACTGGAAGAAAAACTGGCTATGTTTTAAGACATTCTTATATTGGGGATGGAGAAGGGGTTGTTGCCTATGCAAGATTCCTTGATGATGCTCGTCTAGGAAAAAAATTAAAATTATAATAAAAAAATAAAAGCCCAAGAAAGTTCAATTTGCCCAGATTTAAGATAAAAACTCTGCTTATAAACATTCTTGCATTATAACCATTAAAAGCCTTAATAATAATTTTATCAATAAGATTTTTATATATATTAGAGAATTTTCATATTATTATGGATGTATTTGCACATGGATTATGGACTTATGCAATTTATTACAAAAAGAAATCTAAAGATTAGTTTTTTTTATTGCTTAAAACCATAACAAATATTCCAACTATAGAAATTATAACACCTTGAAAAATATGTATAATATGTGAGGTCTCTTCTATTTGGCTAATTAGTCTTTCATGAAATGCATGCGGTAAAAACATCCATAATAAACCAATAAACAAAATTAAAGCACCAACATTATACCAAGAAAATATGTTTTTCATAAAAAAAGAAAAAATAAAGAATTTATTCCTTAACTAGGTAAGCTACACCTAAAGACACAACACCAATTACAAGATGGAGTAATGTAGTTGCTGTGTTTATATTAAGCAAACTTAATAATAAGTCTTTTACTACAGGCACAAATCCTAAAATACCTAGTGCAAGACCCACCCAGCCTAAAACCATATTAAATATTTTTCCTTCAGCCTTAATTCCAACATAGAGTCCAAATGCAGCAGCTATTAAGTGCAAAACACTTTGCAGGACATTTACTCCAAAAAAGCCCAAAAGACTCTGTGTAAATAATCCCCAAAGTCCAACAACTGCTAGAACTAAACCCAGAATTAGGGCATAAGTTTTTTGTACATTAGCCATTTACTCACCTCCATAAATAGCCTATAATTTTATTAAAACAGTTACTTATAAATTTTTTCTTTATTGGTATTTTAGACAGAATAAATTATTTTACCTTTTTTTATTTTTTTTCTGTCTTGTAGGAGGATCAACACAAGGACTTGGACTTTTTCTAGAATAACCAAATCTTATTTGCAATGTCCCTCCAGTTCTAAAATATTCTCCAGCGCCTATATCTTCTAATCCAGAAATTTCACGTGTTTTAACGTCAGGTATAGCTCTATAAAGCGCCTTTCCAGCATTATCAAACAAATGATATTTTCTAATAGATACACTACATTCTCTATTATATTTATAATTAAAAGCATTAACAACATCATCAGGAGTATCACCTTTTCTAACATTATAAGTAAAAACAGCCATGCCTTTTCTTTCTATTTGTCTAAAGTCATAAGTTTTTACTGCTGGTTTATTAGAAGTTAAAATATATCCTAAACCTATAGCAGTCAAAAGACCAAGAACACTAAAAGCGCCTATAACTCTTCTTCTATGGGCTGCATTTTCATCAAGACCATATCCTAAATTTTCTTCTAAACCTTGGTCACCTATTTTAAACCATGCTGTCTCAAGACCCTCTTTTTTTAATTCAACAGGAATACCATCAACAAGAGTATCACGTCTTTGATCTCTAGGACTATCTGTGCCACCAGCAGCATCACTACCAAAACCTAATCCAGTCTTAGTAGTGTCTTTAGGTTCTCTACAATGCTCTTCAACTTTAGGTAATTCAAATACTGAATCATCACCAGAATTTCCAGAAGCTCTTCCTGCATCGTCACTAAAGGCTTCAGCTAATGATCCTGAAACAGGTGCTATTGATAAAGTCGGCAATGCACCAACTTCTCTTTCATTAAAAATATGAGTTTCTCTTTCTCCTAAAGGTGAACCCCCTATACCATCAAAAATACGTGTTTGAGCCTCTCCTAAATGAATTTCTTTTCTAACGCCAGTAGGTCTGTTTGCTAAACCTACTAAGGCTGCTGGAATTATTGCTGTGTCAATTCTTCCTTCTGGTTTTTCATCTTTGTCTGCCATTTTAAATAAGTAAATATTATATATTTAGTATGAACTAATTGTTTATATACTTTACGGAATTTAATTACTAGTTAGTGATAAATTAAAAGGGTAATTTAGGTTCTGGGCCGCAATATCTGCATCCATCTACGTTATTATTCATATGATTAGCAGTATGCATTGGAAGTGTAAATCCAGATGTATTGCCAGAAACCCTGGCACCTAAACTGTTTGGTGGAACAGGAGAACTAGAATAAACACTTGCACTGCTATAAGGACTGGGATTTCCAAAAGCACCAGAACTTGCATAAGAAAATAAAACATTATTAACGCCTTGCTCTCCTACAGGTGCATAAGAAAAATTTCTTGAATTTTGTAATGTCACAGCTTGCCTATAAGGGTCATCTATATTAGGTTTTAAAGCACTATTTGAACCTAAAGAATAAGCATTATCTTGTGTTTTTGAAACAGGAGCAAAACCATAACTAGTAACGTTTTTAATAACAAGTTTTTCAGAATCTTTATTGTCATTTCTATATTTTGTTTCCTCATCTATAATCACAAAATCACATAATTTTACAGCCTTTGGATTCTGCCAGTTTATCTTGAATAATATAGAATTTGCTATTTTTACAGAGCTTAGAATCCCATCTCTTTCTAAAATTTTAAGTGTTTCGTGACACCAGCTTACACTAATATTAAGAATTCTAGCTATTTGATTAACATTATAGCCTTCTTTGCTTGTTAATAATAATCTTATAATCTGCTTTTGTTTTTCTGTTATCATTCTTGTTTGCCTAATAAATATTCGGTATTAACGAATATATAAAGGTTTTTGCCAGATATTTTTCAAATATTTTATAGTAAATAATATAAATTAGTTATACATATAGTTATACATGGCAATACAAGTTAAGGCAAAGCAATGGGGAAATTCAATAGGCATAGTAATACCTAAAGAAGTAGTAGACAGTTTAAAAATAAAACCAGAAGAGGAAATATTAATTCAAGTAGAAAAAAAAGAAAACCCATTAAAAGAATTATTTGGATCTGGAAAACATAATCCAATTACAAGAGAAGATTTTTTAAAATTTAGAAAGGAGTTTAAAATAAGCAAATGGTGGTAAAATGTTTGGATACATATGCTTTAGTTGAAATATACCTTGGTAATCCTAATTTTACTCGGTTTTTTAATGAAGAAGTTATAATTTCTGATTTAACATTAGCAGAGTTTTATGGAGATTTATACAGAAAATACAATGAAAAGACAGCAGAATATTGGTTTAGAAAATTATCAAACATATCTCAAATTGTCCCAAAAGAAATACTAATTAAAGCAATTAAATATAGGATTGACAACAAAAAACAAAACCTTTCATTTTTTGACTGTGTTGGCTACATTTTTGCATTAGAAAATGGAATTAAGTTTGTTACAGGCGATAAAGAATTCAAAGACAAAGAAGGAGTTGAATTTGTCAAGTAATTAATTTCTAAACTATTGAAAAATCATCACAAATTACCAGAGTTTTTAATATAAATAACTTAAATTTAGTCTTATTTCAACAATAGAAATTTTTATTAACATTAAGATTTATAATAAACACATGAAAAAAATATTAGTAATATCTATTTTTATTTTAACTTTGCTTATTGCAGGCTGTTCTAAAGCAAATACAACAGGTTATGCAGTGTCAGATACTAATGATTTAACATCTGAGCAAGGCAGCAAAATAACAGTAAATAATTATAATACTTATATAAAACAGTATAATGCAGATTTAGCTGTAACTAATGATTTAAATAGCAAATGGGATGGTTTAGTAAAAAGCGTAGTTTACATAACCGATATTGAAAAAATTGCTCCACAATTAGAGCAGACTGCATCGCAAGCCAATGTTGGATTTAAGGATATTAGAAAGCATATAGAAGGGTTTCAGAAATTTATAGCAGATAATAAGGAAGATCTAGGAAAAAACAACATTGATGTTTCTAGTATGAATAAAAAATTAGACAGTTTTAAGGTTCATATTCAAAATAGAATTATATTTATGGACAGCAGTACAAAAAATTTTATTGCTCAATATGAATCTTTTGGAAAAGACCAAGAAACTTTAAATAAATTGCAAAACACTTTGGAATTGTTGAAAATTAACTAGTTTTGGAAAATTTTTAATAGATTTACAGTAAAGTTTATAAACTTGGTTATATCAATATAATCATATGGCTGCAATCGAATCAAAGTTAAGAAAATGGGGAAGATCAATTGGTTTAGTTATACCAAAAGAAGCAGTTATCAAAGATAAGCTAAAAGAAGGTGATAATGTCAGCATTATTATAAGAAAAAATCAAAAAAATCTATTAAAAGAAACTTTTGGTATATTTAAATTTAAAAGATCAATAAAAGAAATATTGGCTGAAGGTAATAGGGAAAGTTGGGATGAGTAAAATGCCAGACACATATTTTTTTGATACTTATGCCATTTTCGAAATAATAGGAGGAAATCCAAAATATCATTTTTATATAAATTCTATACCAATTACAACAATATTTAATTTAGCTGAATTAAATTACAATCTAAAAAAAGAAATGGAAAAATATAAAGCAGATATTATAACTGAAAAATACTGGGAATGTCTTGAAGAAGTCTATATTGAAGACATAAAAAAAGCAATGGATTTAAAAACAAAATACAGAAATTTATCAATTCCAGATGTCATAGGCTATGTTGTTGCAAAAAGATTAGGAATAAAATTTTTAACTGGTGATGAAGCTTTTAGAAATATGGAAAATGTAGAATTTATAAAAAAATAAAGGGATTTAGAATACTGAAAGTGTAATCAAATATTAACTACTAATAAGTAATTACAAATAGAAAGATTTATATAATATAAACTGTTTCATTTTCTATGACAAAATCAAGAACAAGAGCAAAAAAAGAAAGTTTAGAACCAATAACTCCAGATTATAGGCCGCCTGTGTTTCATGAAACACCAAGTGGTTTATTAACCTTAGGTGCAATTGTTCCTCCAGGAGCTGGTGTCAGCAACAGAAAATATAGTTCTGCTTATCGTACATTAGCAGCAGGTCTTGTATTTTTAATGAGCGGAATGCCAGGATTAGTAGGTTATATAATCAAGGGAAGTAATAATGATACCCAAACTGAAGAAAAAATAGCACATAGTCCAATTAGACAACCTCGTCCACAATTTGGAGTTTTAGAAATCATTAGTGGTGTTACAAATAGGAATGTATTAGAAGATCTAACTATAAGAAACAAACATAGAAGGGAAGATTATCCTAGATATTATCTTGGAGATGATGAACTTGTAAGAGAAGTTTATTTAAATAGCACTAATAGTAAACCAAAAGAACTTTATTTTATAGATTCAAGATAAAATATTTTCTTTATTCTCAAAAAACTCTTTTATTCTTTTTATAGGTTCTTTTGTAATTCTTAAATTGCTGTCTTTTGGAAAACACTTAAAATAACTATCCCAGATATATCTCTGGTCTAAAAAGATAATAACCCCCCTGTCATTCTCAGATCTAATACACCTTCCAGCATTTTGCAGACATTTTATTATTGCAGGCATTATATATCCATAATCCCAGCCCTTGCCAAATTTATTATCATAATATCTAATTAATTCCTGTGTCTCTAGATCTGGTCTGTCCAAAGGAACGCCAACAACAATAACGCATTTCAAAATATTGTCTTCTATATCTATTCCCTCTCCAAAATTTCCGCTAGAAGCTCCAAGCAAAACTGCCCCGCTGTTTTTATAAGACTTAAATTTATCAATGAGTTCACTTTTCTCATCTTTACTCATATTTGGAACTTCTAAAAAAGTTGTTTTAATGCATAAGTTTTGAATGTAAAAATTTATTCTGTCTCTTAATTCATAGCTTGGAAAAAATATTGCAGAATTTCCAGGAATTTCATTAACTATTGAAGAGCAATAAACTGCTATTTTTTTATACATATCTTGTGATCTGGCAGTAAACTTTGTTGTTGTATCTGGAACAATAATGCTTAGCTTATTAAAATGTGGAAAAGGATTCTTAAAATCAGCAGTTACTGCTTCAAAACCAAACAAATCTTTGTACATATCTAAAGGAGTTAAAGTTCCAGACATGCAAATAATACTATGGCTCATTTCAGCTAAAATTTTTGTTATTAATGCAGGATCTAAGCAGTTATAATTTAGTGTCAAAAGTTCTTTGCCCCTGTCTGTCCTATTTAATTTTAAAATTCTGCTAAATCCTTCATCAGGTCCTTGCCAATTTATTAAAAAGTTTGCAATATGGGTGCATGCACTTCTTTTCTTTATTTCCTTTATTTTTTCTCCAATAAAAAATAAGTCATTGATTAATTGATCTGTATCAATAAATTTGCTGATTTCAACTAATAAATCTGTTTTAGTTATTAAGCATTCTCTAGTGTCTTTGTTTAATTTCAAGTTTGATAGTTTTTCAAAAGCATCTTTAATATATTTTATTGATGATCCTATGTCTTTAAATCCAGTAGATTCAGCCTCTTTTATTGCAATGTCAATACTTATTGTTGATAATTGTGTACTAAGAAGTTCCCTGCATCTGCTTGGTAAGTTATGTGCTTCATCAATAATTATTATGCATTCAGATAAATCCTTGTTTATTCTCTCCATTAAATGTTCCCTTATGCTTGGGCTTAATATATGATGATAATCTGCTATTATAACAGAGGCTTTTTTTGCAACTAAACATGCAACCTCGAAAGGACAAAGTATATTTGATTTAGTGTATTCTTTAAATTCTTCTACATGCAGTATTTTCTTGCTCAACTCGCTTAATGCTGCTTGTGTTTGTACAGATAATTTATCTTTATTTTTCACAAGTTCTTTTTTTCAACTGCATCCTTACAATAATCATAAAATTCTCCAGTGCTTAAATCAGTAACTCCGTTTTGTGCACACATCCATTTTTTCCCTATTAAATCAACAACGCCAAAATCAAGATTATATTTCTGTTTTATCAATCTTAAAGTTTCTATAGCAATTCTGTGTTGTGTGTGCTTGGGTGTTATAAAAAATACGGTTAATTTGTTCTGTAAAGCATAACTTAAAGCAACACTTAGTGATGCAGCAGTATTATGTAATATTATACCATTACCTATGAAATTTTTAGTACCTGGAACTGTAGCATCATATACAAAAGCTCTTCTTGAATAATTTATACTTTTAATTTCATCCCAAAATATATCTGAATTAGCTAACAATTGAAGAAGATTTTTATTGTCTAATTTTTTTGTTTTATTAAAATATTCAACTATATTATTTAAGCCTTCCCTACTAGGATTTCTAAATTTATAAATATAAGACTCATAGATTCTATAATTGTGAGATCTATTGTATTTTAATTTTATGTCTTTACCTGTATTTTTTATTAATGAGCTTATTTCCGGAATTAAGTCTATATTGGGATTTGATTTTTTGTCAATTATCTCTTTTAAAGCCTTTTGTTTTCTACTTAATCTGAAACCTATATTGTCATAAAATTTTTTATTATTTATTAAATCACATGTATATAATTTTTGGTATATTATATATCTATTTTTATATTTAACCTTCTTTTCTTTTATTATAGGATAGATATCAAAAACAAGTAAAGCATTGAGTAAACTTTCTTTTAAACTCTTACTTTTAGTAGTTAATTCAATAGATGAACCAGAAGCGTGCCCATCAGTGTCATATATACCACTAACAACATATTTTAATAATAATTTGTTTTTAAAGAAAATTCGTGGGATATCAACTATATGCGCTTTTTTTCCAGCAGGAATACCCAATAGGATAAGTAAATAGGATAAAGCTTTATAAGATATGATATATGTGCAATCATCACCATTTTTTTTCATAAAACTTCTCGGAGTTACAAACGTTTTACAAAATGATAATATTTCTTTATCTATATTACTTATTTCTATATCATTTCTATTATTATTAGTAAATTAAAATCCAATTTTAGTTTACTAAATCTGTTCTTAGTTCCTATTTCAATAATCTCATTATTTTCATCTATATTAATTATATTTGACAATAATTTATAATTTTTATAACTAATAATTTTATTATATTTAATTAATTCACTTAAATAATTATCATTAATTTTACTTTCTTTTGATAAAGATCTTATTGATTTATTATTTTTTATCAAATAATTTTTAATTATACATGAAATTCCAATTTTTATATTAAAAGCAAAATTATTTTTTATATTATTAGGTAACTTTTCGAGATCTTTTAAATAGATTTTAATCTTTCCTTCTATTAAATTTAATTTCCTAGAACAGGCTATAAAATCCCCAATTTTTAATTCTTTTAATTCTTTCCATAATAAATTACTAGAACTTATAGTTAAGAATTTATGATCCCTTGTTACTTCAATTTCTCTACCTGTTCGAGAATTCAATTTATATAAACTACTTTTCTTTTTGCTTATTATAATACCACTTTCTAACTTTATCTTTAATTTATTATCCAAAGTATTTACATTAATTTTATTAGAGTAAATTTCTTCTATTCTAACCAATCCTTCTTCAGTTAAAATCCTAGTATTGCCAGAAACACATTTACCCAAACCAGTTGGAGCATGTGCAATTAAATTTGTTTTATTCTCTATTGTTTCTTGAATTTTTTCAATTAGTTCTTTCTGACCTTCTCTTATATTTTCATGAGGAAAAAATATATCCATATATTATAAATGTTTTAAGTATTTTTAACCCTTTAGAAATCTATTTAAACTATATAATATAATGTTCATATAAAAGAGGGTTTATGTTTGCAAGAAAAATTTCTAAAATAGTAAAGAGAGATGGAAGCGTAGTAAATTTTGATAGAAATAAAATAGTTGCAGCAATTGCAAAGTCAGCTCTTTCTGTAAGTGAAGATCCAAAAATAGGTAATAAATTAGTAGATAAGATAGAAAAAAAAGCATTTAAGAAATATAAAGGAAGGCTTCCAACAGTAGAAAATATACAAGATATAATAGAAGAAACTTTGATTAATGAAGACTATCAAAAAATAGCAAAATCTTATATTCTATACAGAGAAAAAAGGCAGGAATTAAGAGAATCTAAAAAATTATACGGTGTTTCTAAAGATGAGTTAAAATTAAGCATAAATGCAATAAAGGTTTTGCAAAGTAGATATCTTTTGAGAGATGAAGATGGAGAAATAATAGAAAATCCAATTGATATGTTTAGAAGAGTAGCAAAAGCAGTAGCTTCTGTAGGATCTAAATACAATGAAGATGTAAAAAAATCAGAGCAGGAATTTTTTGAAATTATGTCAAGACTTGAATTTCTGCCAAATTCTCCTTCTTTGATGAATGCAGGTACAAGATTTCAGCAGTTGTCTGCTTGCTTTGTTTTAACACCAAAGGACTCTTTATCAAACATTTTTGATACTTTAAAAATCGCAGCATTAATTCAAAAAACTGGCGGAGGAACAGGTTTTTCATTTTCAGAATTAAGACCAAGAGGATCAATTGTTGGAAGTACAAAAGGAATAGCTTCAGGTCCTGTTTCATTCATGTCTGTATTTGATAAAATGACAGATGTAATAAAGCAGGGATCAAAGCGAAGAGGAGCAAATATGGGCGTTTTAAGAGTAGATCATCCGGATATTTTGGAGTTTATTACCTGCAAAAATGACCAAAAGGCATTTACTAATTTTAATATATCTGTATCTTTAACTGATAAATTTATGGAAGCAGTTATGAAAAACAAAGAGTATGGTTTGATTGATTTAAGAACAAAAAAGACAATTAAAAGAATAAACGCAAGAAGCATATTTGATTTAATTGTAACAAATGCATGGGCAGTAGGTGACCCGGGATTAATTTTTATAGATAGAATAAACAAACTAAATCCATTAAATGAAGAAATAACTGCTACAAATACTTGCGGTGAACAGCCTTTATTGCCTTTTGAATCTTGTGTTTTAGGAAGCGTAAACCTGACAAAATATGTTAAAAATCAAGATGTGGATTGGAATAAATTAAAAAAAGCAGTAAATATAGGAGTAAGATTTCTTGATAATGTAATTGATACAAATGATTATGTTATAAAAGAGATTGAAGACATAACAAAATTTAACAGAAGAATTGGTCTTGGAGTAATGGGGTTTGCTGATATGTTAATAATGCTTAATATACCATACAACAGCAATAAAGCATTAAAATTAGCTGATAAATTAATGAAATTTATTAATCATGAAGCAAGAAAAGTATCTGAGGAATTAGGAAGGCAGCGTGGAGACTTTCCAAAGTTCAAGGAAAGCAGATTATATGGTAAATATAAGCATGCAAGAAATGTTGCTGTAACAACAATAGCTCCCACAGGTTCTATAAGCATAATTGCTAATTCATGTTCAAGCGGAATTGAGCCTTTATTTGCTGTAAGTTATGTAAGAGAGATTTTGGAAGGAACTAAATTAGTCACAACAAATTCTATATTTAAAGAAATTGCAAGAAAAAGAGGATTTTACAGCCAGGAATTAATACATGAAATTTCAAAAGTAGGAAGTATACAACATCTAAAGCAAGTTCCAGATGATGTAAAAAAATTATTTGTGACTGCAATGGATATTGATCCAGAGTGGCATGTTAAAATGCAGGCTGTATTTCAAAAGCATGTTGAGAATGGTGTTTCAAAAACAATAAACATGCCTGAAAGTGCTTCAAGAGAGGATGTTAAGAAAGCATATTTACTGGCTTACAAACTTGGGTGCAAAGGTATAACAATATTTAGATATGGAAGCAAAGGCGGAAAACAAGTTTTATACATAGGGGAAGGCTATGAAAAAAGAATAAAAGCACAGTCAGAATTCTCAGGTGGATGTCCGGGAGTTGAATGTGGGAACTAAAAAAATAGAAAAAACAAAATTCTGGACAAGATTTATAGACGAGAATAAAATCAAGAAGTTACTCATGAGAAAGCGTGGTTTAGTTTATATTTTTACAGGAGATGGAGAAGGAAAAACTACAGCAGCATTAGGTCTTGGATTAAGAGCAATAGGACATGGAAAAACAGTTGTTGTAATACAGTTTATGAAAGGAAGAAAGCACGTTGGTGAATATCAAGTACAAAAATTACTAAAAAACTATGAAGTTTATCAATTTGGAAAAGAACAGTTTGTCGATTTAAAACATCCTGATAAAGAAGACTTTGAATTGGCCAAGCAAGGCTTGGAGTTTGTCAAACAAATAATAAAAAAAAGACCAGATGTTTTAATATTAGATGAAATTAATATAGCTGTTGATACAGGGTTGTTAAAATTAGATGATGTTTTGGAAATAATTAGAAGCATTCCAAAAGAAATGGTAGTAATTTTAACTGGAAGAAACGCCTCTAAAAAATTAATAAAAGAAGCAGATGTAGTAAGTTATATTAAAGACATTAAACATATTTTTAATTATGGTGTTTTCGCCAGAAAATCAGAACAGTATTAAATGGAGGTAAAATGTTAAAGATAAATAAAAAATTTGGGAAAGTTTCAAGTGATAAAATAATTAAAAAAACAATTGAAGCACTTAAGAAAAATGGTATGAATGCAATTATGGTTGAGAATAGTAATGAAGCCAAGATGAAGGTTCTTGAGTTAATTCCAAAAAATGCAGAAGTTATGAATATGACCTCTATGACTATAGATGCAATAAATATTTCAAAAGAGATTAATGAGTCTGGAAATTATAATTCTATAAGAAATATGTTTGCAAAAATAGACAGTAAAGACAAATCTGAGATGAGGAGATTAGGAGCAGTACATGATTATGTTGTTGGAAGTGTGCATGCAATAACACAAAAAGGAAATGTTATGATAGCTTCAGCTACTGGAAGCCAATTGCCTTCTTATTCATATGGTGCAGGAAAAGTTATATGGGTTGTTGGAGCACAGAAAATTGTTAAGGACTTTGATGAAGGACTAAAAAGATTATATGAATACAGCTTTCCTCTTGAAGATGAAAGAGCTAGGAAAGCATATGGTATGGGAAGTGGGGTAAATAAAATATTAATAATAAACAAAGAATTCCAGCCGGATAGAATTACAATAATAATAGTCAAGGAAAAATTGGGTTTCTAGTTAAGGCAATAAATTTATATCCAGCAGTCGTAAGAACACTCATTGCTTTAGCTCTGAGTGAATTGCGTGTAGAATAAGCTTTTTCTAGTTAAAAATTAAAGAAAATAGCATAGCATTGACGCTATGCTATCGAAACTAATTCGCAGAATTAGTTAGAACTTTCTTTCTTAAAAACTTTGCGTCAGGAGAATAAACAATGAAAAACGGAATAGAACTAGTGAGAACAAGCAGTACTGTGGGTGAAATTAATTTGCACTTGCAATTGACTCCAGCATACAGAAGGGATGTTTTCTTTGATGGCCAAGTCAAAGAATTAACAAAAATATATTTCCTTGAGAAAGCAAAGAAATTAGGCATAATAATTTCTGCAATGGATTTTGGTCCTGACCATTTTCATGCTTTCATTAGCAACTGGAAGCATTATTCGGTTGAAAAATTAGCCCATGACCTAAAAGGATTCACAAGTTATGTGATGCGTAAGCATCATTGGGACTTGATAAAAAATAAACTTTGGGGAGATAAATTCTGGAGTGAAGGTTACTTCTACAGAACTGTTGGAGTAGTAACTGCTGATGCAGTAAAATATTACGTAGAAATATCCTTCACTCTACAAGTATCAATCTTCCACAAAATTTTTATACTATATTAAATCAATTTGTATATGAATAACAAAAAGATAGGGATTACTTTGCTAATACTTAGTATTTTATTATTTTCAGTTTTGATATCTTATAATTATAAATTAAACCAGCAAAGTCAAATGAATGGCTGCAATCCTAATGCACAGTGTATGAAACTTTATTCTCTGCTTTCAATAACAAATATTTTTATAGGCATTATATTTTCCCTTATTAGTCTTGGATTTTATATAATATTTTTTAGCAAAGAAGAGGAAATTTTGTTAAAGAGATTAGAGGAAAATAAAAGACAGCTTACTAAAGAACAAAAATTTGAAATTATGTTAAAGGCTTTAAAACCTGAAGAAAGGCAGATAATACAAATTATCAGAGAAAATGAGGGAATAACACAAGTCGCATTAAGAATAAAAACTGATTTTTCTAAAACTAAGCTTAGTTTTGTTTTAGCTGACTTAGAAAAGAATGGATTAATTAAAAAAGAATTATTTGGAAAAACCAATAAGTTATATATAAAAGAAGGTATTTTAAGCCTCTCTAAACATATTCAAGGATAAATCATTCTTATTTTCTTATAAATAGGCAAAAACCATATACCGTTTAGAGAGTTAATTATATATATAAGATCAATATACAGAAAATTTATGAGTAAAGAAATTAAAAAAGAACAAAGTATTTTTAAGAATAAAATTAATTTTTATATCTTTTTGATATTAGCAGCTTTCTTAATAATAAACTCATTTTTAATACCCAATGTTTTTGCAAGCATTATTTTTGGAGGAAGTAGCACTGGTTCAATAAATCTTGGCGATTTTCAATACGGGTCTAAAATAACTTTAAAACCTATGCCACTAGCTTCAGGAGAACAGCCAGCAATTGCAGGATATAAAACTAAAGTGAAAAGCCTTCCTACTATAAGTGAAATTCAAATTAAGCCTTCTACAGGAGATCCTGCAAAAGATTTGATTAATAATATTATACCTAGTGGAACTCCATGGTATGGAGCAGAAGCAGGTGTAAGTTTTGACGACCCTAAAACTGCCCAGCAATTATGGATTAGGGGTGGAGCCATACAACTAAGTACTGAAGAACAGAATAGGTGGGCAAGAATAGTTAATTCTTTTACATGTGATTATTGCTGTGGCAGTCCAAAAGACCCAACAATAATAACACAGTGTGGGTGTGCTCATTCAAAGGCTGCACAGGGAATGTCAAAGTGGTTTATTAAAAACTATGGCAATAAATATTCAGATGAAGAAATTTATGGTGAGATGGCAAGATGGTATGCTGTATGGTATCCAGGACCAACAGTTAAAAGAATACTAGAAGAATCACAAAACTAAATATGGGGGTAAAAAAATGAATAAAAACTTAATCGTTGTTTTGGTTTTAGTTGTTTTAGTTGTAGTATCAGCTATTCAAGCAGTACAACTAATGGGACTAAAAGAGAAGGTTAGTACAAGCACATCAGGTATTAGTACTAAAACCAGTAGTGCGCCGCATGTAACCACTACAGATAGCAGTTCATCTAGCTTACAAAACCTAGATTCAATGGTTGGAGGCTGCTAATTTTTTTCTTTTTTTGGAATTACAAATGACTAAAACAAAAATTTATAAAAAATTAAATACTTTAAATTACGAGCCAGTTATTAATATATTAAGTATAGTTATAGTAGTATTATTTATATTAAACTTATTTTTTATAACCTCATTAACTTCATCTTTAAAGGAAAAATTATTAGAAACAAAAGAAGCTGCAAGACCTGCAGTATTACAACTAACAGTAATTCAAGCTTCAAATTGCAATGGTTGTTTTGATATTCAGCAAATTGTTGATAAAATTAAATCTTCAAATGTAAATATAACGCAAGTAGAAACCATAGATTTTGTAAGTGCATTTCCTATTGTATCAGAACTAATTAGAAAATATGATATAAAAAAATTACCTACTGTTATAGTAAAAGGTGAAATAGTTAAAAGCGGTTTGAATGGTACTCTGACAGGTGCTGGTGATGCTCTTGTATTTACAAATCCAAACCCTCCTTATTTTGATTTAGAATCTGATAGTATAAAAGGCATAGTTGCTGCTACAATAATAAATCCAGATAATTGCCAGAATTGTAGTGATGTCAGTCCAGTTTTAAAAGAACTTAAATCAGGCGGTGTTGTTATAAAAGTGGTAAACTCATTAAGTGAAAAAGAGGCAAAGGAAATAATTGAGAAATATGATATAAAAACATTACCAAGCATAGTATTAACAAGAGATGCAATGGAATATAGTATAGTTAAGGATAATTGGAGAAATATTGGAACGCAAGAATCTGATGGAAACTTGGTATTAAGATATATTTTACCTCCATATAAAAATTTGGCAACTGGAAAAATTGACGGATTAGTATCTGTAATTTATATAACTGATTCTTCTTGTAAAGATTGCTATAATGTTAGTATACATAAAAGAATACTGGAAGGGTATGATCTTGTAATAGTAGATGAAAAAACATTTGATGTCTCTACATCAGAAGGGTTTGATTTTGCTCAAAAAAATAATATAACATTAGTACCAACATTTGTGCTTTCTAAAGATGCAAAATATTACCCTGCATTTTATAATGTATTTATTAGGGTTTCAAAAGAATTTAATGAAAATCTGATATTTAATGCAGTTGAGCTCATGGGTAAATATAAAGACTTAGAAACTGGCAATGTTGTAGAACCTAAGCAAGGATAATAAAAATGGAAGAACAACAAGATAATAAAAACTTTGAAGAGCTTACTAAGCACGAGAAAAAACATTTAAAAAAAGAGCAGAGAGAAGAAGAACAAAAACAACATGAAGAAAAAAAATCAAAAAAAGAATTAAAATCTAAAACAACAAAGTATGTTATTACAGCTGCAGTAATACTATTAATTGTTTTTGGGGGTTATTATTTTATTATAAAACCTATAACATCTTTTAAGCCATATTATTCTGGCTTTTATCACTGGCATGCAAATTTTGAAGCATCAATTTGTGGTGAACCAGCACAAGTAAGATGTGGTGCAGGGATGTGTGGTCCTATGAATATGCACCATCATAACGATAATATAATTCACATAGAAGGAAATACAATAGCTAAGCAACAAGATTTGCAATTAGGTAATTTTTTCCATGGTTTAGGACTGGACTTTTCAAATCAAAGCCTATTAGGTAAGAAAAATGGAGACTTATGTCCAAATGGAAAACTGGGAACTGTAAACATGTATGTAAATGGCCAGCAAAATTATGAATTTGATAAATATATGCTAAAAAGATGTGATTCATCAAATATAAAAGAAGATTGCGAAAAAATAGATTTAAGGTTTGAATAAAAATGAAGAATAGTATAACTAAGAAAAATATATTTACTTATAGTTTTGAAATAGTAAGTAACAGTAAAAATTATAAAATCTTTTTACTAGTTTTTGCGATTGCATTGATAATTTATTCTTTCCTTTATGGTGTATGGAAAATACCTGTAGTTGATTTTGGTATTAATAGGATGTCTCCAATCACACTTTGGGACTATTTGTTTATATTTACTACATCATTAATAATTGCTACTATGATTATTTTAATAAGGCATGAAAAAATATCACAAGTAAAATCAAGCTTGGCATTTTCAAACACACCTACTGCTATCGCAGGAGTTGTAGCAGCAGTATGTCCAACTTGTCAAGGCATAGCTATAATTGCATTAGGTAGCACTGTATTCAACATCCCTTTTGGTCCTTTAATACCTTATCTTGGAATAATAAAATTAGTATCATTTGGGTTACTTTTGTTGGTTTTATATCTAAAAATGGATAGTATTTACAATGATACATGTATTAGTTGTAAAATCACTAAGAAAGGAAAATGAAAAAAACAAACAATAAAAAAATATTAATTATGGGAATTGGAGTTATTGCGTTGGTAGCAATAATTGGAATATTTATAGTAAATAATACAAGGACAGGGGATTCAATTTACACAACTCCCAGTCCAGAAGAGGTAGTAAGGCAATATTTCATATCATGGAACAATAAAAATTACCCAGATATGTACGCTACAATTTCAGATGGCTTTAAAAGGATTGATTCAAATACTAAGGATCTAGCAACTTTTAGAAATTTTGCAAGTTCTCAAGGCATAGAAGGAGTTAACATAATAAATATAGAAGAAAAATCAAATGATGGAACAACTTCGCAAGTAGACTATTCAGTAGAATTTACCCTCTCTGATGGAAAAAAACAAAACTTTAGTGATAAATTTACATTAAAATATAGAAAAGGAGATATAATACCTGGCTGGAAGTTAGTACATCCTTATGGAAAAAATATAGATACTTTATAAGAAATAAAAACTATGCTTATCTGCCTAATATGCAAAAGCAGTTATTTAGACTTGTATATGGGTGGCCAATTTGGTAAGTATCAATGTAAAAATTGTGGTTATGTTGGGAACTTAGTATTGGATAAATACAAGAAAACTAAGAAAAAATGAAAAATAAACGAAAAATAAAATCTATAGTTATTGGTATTATTGCAGCATTAGCTATTTTTATTATATTAGGTGCAGTTACAGTACTAATCCCAAACAAATTTTACATTAGAATGACCCCAATTCATTTCTATGACTATATCTTTCTTGTTTTTACTTCAATATTAAGCGGTGTATATATCGGCTTATGGCATTACACTAGAAATACTGTTTCAAAATGTAGTTATGCAGCAACTGGCGGGGCCATTGGAGGATTTTTCTCTTTCGGTTGTGCTTTATGCAACAAGCTTTTAATCTTTATATTGGGAACAAGCGCTGTTGCATTATATTTTATACCAATACAGCTCTATCTTGGTGTATTAAGTATGATTTTATTAGGATATGCTGTTTATAAACAGCATAAATTTTTATCTATGGGTGCTCTGGGATGAAAAAGACATTTATGGCTTTTTTATTTTTATTAATAATTTTATTAGCTGCTTGTAGTAAGCAGAGGTCAACTGATATTGGAAATAGGCCTTATAAACAACTGTGTAAAAGCAATGGCGATGTATGGATGGAAATGAAACCAATGATTAAAGGAGAAATGATTTCTGATCAAGAATGTTTTGGTTGCATGATAGAAAATAATCATTTTTGTAAAGTTGATGAGTATACTAATTACATAAATGGTTTACAGTTTTCTGAAATGGAGCATGAAACAAGTATGAATATGAATGACGATAGTATTATAACATCGCATGCAGGCAAAGAAAGTTATGTAGAAGTTCATAAATATTTTATAGGTTTTATATCCAATGATTTAATATCAGGTTCCAGTTCTGAGTTAACATTTAATATAAGGGATAAAACTTCTGGTTTGCCAGTTCCAGAACTTGATATTGTTCACGATAAGATAATGCACGTTGTACTAGTAAGGAATGACCTAGAGTATTTCGATCATATACATCCAAAGCAAAAAGAAACAGGATTATTTTCTGTTCCTTACAAATTTTATGCACAAGGTGAATATAGAGTTTGGATAGATTTCACTGTAGATGGAATACAGCACATTGTTGATTTTGATGTGATGGTTACTGGAAATAGTGAAGATCAACCAGCACCTGAC
The DNA here is from genome assembly GCA_016179945.1 of Candidatus Woesearchaeota archaeon. Classification (GTDB taxonomy): domain Archaea; phylum Nanobdellota; class Nanobdellia; order SCGC-AAA011-G17; family GW2011-AR18; genus JACPCE01. The sequence continues at coordinate 36,658 of JACPCE010000024.1, forward strand.
AATATGGAAAACTTAAATATAGAAATTAAATTGCCATCTGAAATAAAAGTAAATGAACCAGCAAAATTAGATTTTATTGTTAGAGACAACAATAATAACCCTATTTTTATAAAAGAGAAGTTCTTGGGAGCAAATGCCCATCTTATTGTTATAGACAAAACACTTTCTGAGTTTGGGCATTCTCATGATGAAAAATTTGATGGGGATAACAATATTCCGTTTGAATATAGTTTTAAAAACACTGGACAGCACAAATTATGGTTACAGTTCTCAATTGATAAAGTTATTAGAACAGCAGAATTTGAATTAAATTTAAGCACATAAAAATGACAAAGAAAAAAAATAAAAGCAGAAAAAATGAGAGAATTATTAATGGTATTCTTGCGGCAGTAGTTATATTTTCAATATTAATTTTAGGTTATTCTATAAAGTCCTTGTTTTTAACAGAAGATAGTAATAGATTAACCTCACAAACTTCAACTAATCAAGCACCAGCTATAGGCAGGATGAGTTTCACTTCTTTTGATAAAGAACTTGCCAGAGGATTTATGGACAAAAATAACGATGGTAAATGTGATTCGTGTGGCATGCCTGTAGACATGTGCATAGATTCAGGGCAAATGCAATGCAATATGGATTCAAAGTCAACAATTGGGGATTTAGGCTCTCAACACATTCACGCAGACTGGAAAATTTATATAAACGGACAACAATTAGATTTTACTGGAAAAGACCATATGACTAGGATGAAGTCTGGTTCTTCTGTGAGCAGTTTTATACATGTAGATTCTGGTGCTCCTGCTCCTGAAAAAACAGGAGATGTAATTCATATGCATGCAAAAGGTATACCTTTATGGATATTCTTTGAAAGCCTAGGGATGAAATTTAATAACGATTGTTTAGTTTTAGATACAGGAGAAAAGTATTGTAACAATAAAGAAAAGTCTCTTAAATTTTATGTTAATAGTCAATCAAATAATCAATACGAAAACTATGTATTTAATGACTTAGATAAAATATTGATAAGTTATGGAGATGAAACTGAGGAAGAGATACAACAGCAATTAAGTGCTATAACGGATTATGCGAAAAGCCACTAAAACCTCTTTAAAATATGTAATAACTGTAATTTTACTTTTTATAATAAGTGTCCAATTTTATTTTACGTAATAAAGGAGAAATAAGTAATTATTATGAAATTTTGCAATAGTAAATGGATGTGGGTATTGTGTTTAGTACCTATTTTATTATTTGTAGGCTTAAAGCTATTTTATCCTCAACTGGCTTATTTATCCTTTCTTGGTTTATTAATATGCCCCATTTCCATGATAATAATGATGTACTTTATGAATAAAGAAGAAACAAATTCAAAAGTAATAAAAAATGAAAAGTAAGAGTAATAAAACTAAATTGATAGAAAAAACTGGAGGAATATCTAGCGCTTTATCTGGAAGTATGAGTTTTCTAGGTAGTTATCAAGTATGTCATAATCTTTGTTTAGGTGTTATTGCTTTATTATCTATCATTGGTATAACTGTAGCAGGCATGCCTTTGCTTTTCTTAACAAAAATAGCAATTCCTTTCTGGATAGCCGCTGTAATCTTATTTACAATTACTTTATTTTTTTATTTAAAGAAAAAATGTATATCTAGAAATTTGATAATTTTTAATTTAGGAATTTTAATAGCAGGAATTCCATTTCCAAAACTACAGAATTATTCTGTTATATTTTGGATTATGGGTGGAACATTAATTTTAGTAAGTCTTTTATTATGTATTAAAAATAAATTAGTGTCCAATGCAATATAAAATGGTAAAATTAACTAATAAGAATATTAATTAATATAGATGTAAAGAATGCAGTCTTTATTACCGACATAGAAAAATAGATAAAAAATGTGAATCATGGTTTAAAAAATATAGAAGTTTTAATTTAAATATAATAAAAAGCTTTATCAATATAATGGAAGAAAACAAAAAATTATAAATACTAATATGAATTTATTTTTACAGGTGAAAAGAGGTGGACGAGCACTTAAAGCAAAATATAATTAGAGTTCTTGACAAGGCAATAAAAGCTATCAAAGAAGAAAATATAATATATCTTAAAAATATAAGCAATGAAACAGTGCATGATGCAACAGTGTATCAAGATGAATATTCAATAGCAGTTGCAGTATTAATATATTCTTTAAGTAAAATACATGAGAGAGAAGAGCACTATGGTAAGTTTAAAGGCTGGAAAATGTTTTGCTCTGATTGTTTTAAAGGTCTTGAAACAGCAAAAGAAAGATTAATTTCAAATGATATTCAAGGTTTTGAGAAAATAATAAAACAATATACAATAAATCTTGAAAAAACAGATAGAAAATTAAAAGTTCATATTCAAGATGTATTTAGAAAAGCAAGAATAAACAAAGCTTCTAGATTATATGAGCATGGTTTGTCAATGGGAAGGACTGCTGAGCTTTTAGGAATAACAAAATTTGAATTAATGGATTATATAGGAAAAACATACATAGCAGATGTAAGAGAAAACATTACTATAAATCCTGTAGAAAGATTGAAATTTGCAAGAGGTTTATTTAAATGAAAGTACTGGTATTTGATACAAGCAGTATTATAACTATCGTAACAAATGATTTGTTATGGGTATTGAAACCGTTAAAAGAATTATTTAAGGGAGAATTTTACATTCCAAACTCAGTAAAAATAGAATTGGTAGACAAGCCATTTAATACTAAAATGTTCAAGCTTGAGTCAATTATGATAAATAAATCAATAACAGATGGGGAGTTAATTATACATAATTCATTAAATGTTGACAATTTATTATTGCATTTAAATACAATATATAGTGTAAGGGGTAATCCATTGCATATTCTTGATAAGGGGGAGGTAGAGGCATTGGCATTGACTTTAAGATTGCAGGCAGAAGCTTATGTTGTAGATGAAAGAACAATGCGTTTATTAATAGAAAATCCCTATTTATTAAAAAAACTTCTTGAGAAAAAATTACATACAAGAGTTGATATAAATAAAAACTTGCTCAAGGAATTTAGTGATATAGTAAAAGGCATAAAAGTAATAAGAAGTACAGAATTATTAATAATAGCATATGAAAAAGCATTATTAAATAAGTTTATTACAGTAGGAAACACAGAAATAGATTTATTAGACGGTTTATTATGGGGTTTAAGATTAAGAGGATGCTCCATATCAACAGAAGAAATTGATGAAATAATTAAATTTGAAAATAAATAAATCATCAGAAAGTATTTCTTCCAGTAAGAGTATATTGTCCTAATTTATATGCAAGATAAATAGCTCCACTACTACCGAAACTAGATATATAAATTGCTAACCCCATACCAATATGTGGATTTTGATCTTTAGAGAAGTTTGCAAAATTAGTTAGTGCAGTTGCATAATCTATTTATTCTAGTTTCACCTATCAGTTGTAGAGGTGAAATTCTATGGAAAATCTAATTG
>JACPCE010000025.1 GCA_016179945.1 Candidatus Woesearchaeota archaeon
AAAGGATAATACAAATTTTCAGCCATGATAAAATTATTAAAAATAAAATATGGGGCAGCAAAACTCGCTGCCAAACTAATAAAAATCGCTTTCTTAAAATCTAAATACCTTTTGGCAATATAATACAAAGGAAATATAACACTACTTATCAAAACGGCATTAAATACTTTAATTATATAATAAATAAAATTCACATCGCCAAATAAATAGAAGAAAGAAATAATAATTGAATACAAAGGAGGGTATTTAGCAACAGAAACTCCATTCAATAAAAAGTTTTGGTCAAGAAAAAAACTTTGGGCCATTTTAAGATAAATATACTCATCAGAGAATATTGTTGGACTTCTGATAAAAAAAGCCAAAATAGACCTCAATATAATAGAAACAAAAAATATGCCAAGTAAATATTTTAATTCCTTCTTCATTTTAAAAATTATACCTCATAAAGACAAAAATCTCCTTTACAAGATATAAGTCTTTTTGAATTCAAACAAGAGCTCTTGCCACCCAAAGACAAAACTTTATTTACATTCTCCTGTAATAATAAATTATTAAAAGTATCACATTGTTCATTTTTCATAGAAGACCTCAAAGATCTTAAATAATCAATTTGTTGCTTAAGAGCTCCTTGATCAAACCAGCCATCAACAGATTTGACATGTTTCTCCATATTGTAATAAGACACTACAGTACCACCAACAGTTCCAGACTTAGGAGAATTATATATGAATAAAACATCTTTATCAGAAAGATAATTACTTAAAGTAATAACATTTTTTGCTTTCTCACTGTACTTAAAATTATAATCATTATAGACAATAATACTATAAATAGCACCGCATAAAAACAATACAGAAAGTGCAAAAATAGTAAATTTAAGTATACGCCTCTTATTAAGTAAATCATATTTCAAAATTAAAACAAATGCAACCAACCATAAAACAATTTCATAATAATCGTTGTAAACATTATTGAATATAGGAACATACAACAAAAGTTTTGTTAAATAAAATATAGAAAAACCAAAAATTGGAAGCAAGAACAAAAATAAATTCTTTTTCTTTTTGTCTTTTCTGTAAGAAAAATACAAAATAAGTAAAATCAAAATAAAGAATAAAGAGACAATATAATGCCTAATATTCGCAATGGTAAAGGATAAGGTTAATCCCAAGGCAGTATCACCGCTTACTGCAATCATAACATTTTTATCAAGTATAATAAAATCCTTTATCCAGAACCAATTTACAGCAATGGATAATATAGTTAAAAAAGCAAATTTAATTCTCTGCTTATTAACTAAAAAAAATCCTGCTAGCAATGGTGACACAACGACAAAAGCAGATATATGAGACATAGTAGCAAAGGAAGTTAGCAAAACATAGGATATTGAAAAACGCCAATCCAGCTTCTTGTCATAGTAAATAAATAAGATAAATATCAAGGGCACTAAAAATATAAAAGAAAGTAAAACAGGGAACCTGCCTAACATAAAAAAATAACGGAAAGAGCCAAAATTCGCAAGTGAAATCAAAAAAAACAAAATTGCTTTAGATTTTGTATTAAAAAATGAAGACTTATAAATCACTAAAAACAAAATTATTATGCTCAAGATTGCAATAATAAAAGCACTCAATAAATAATTATTAAATAAGGCATTAAACCAAACTTCTATAAAAAACCATAACGGACTGTAATATTTAAGAACATAATAACCACTATACCAGTCTATAATATAAGTAAAATAACCATAACGTGCAAGAAAATCAGCTCTTGCCAAATAAGAAGTTAAATCTGTAAAATAATCAATTGGAAACTTAAACAATAATTTGCTCAGCATAACAAAGCTGTGTAATACTATTAATGATAAGATTCCATAAGTAGCTGCAACGTATATTTTATTGTATTTAGATATTAAACTCTCTAGATTATTGATTTTTTTCAGGAAATTTACATAATATTTGGCTTTCAATTTAAAAATAACTATTAAAATTGTATTTAAAAATGTTTCCAAAAAACTACTAAAAACTGGCAAAAGCTTAATAAAATATTCTCTTTTTATCTTATTTTATGAAATCAAAAGTTACAGTTTTAAAAACAAGCCCAAATACCGTAATAAAAGATTATTCTACACTACTAGACAGGTCTAATTACAAAAAATTTATTTCAAAAGATATAAACACAATTTTAAAACTCAATTTATCTTGGAGTAAATATTTTCCTGCTTGCAGTACAGAACCTTGGCAGTTAGAAGGCGTAGTAAATAAAATGAAAAAAGAGGGTTATAAAAAAATAATGCCTGTTGAAAACAGGACTGTTGTTACAGATGTTTGGAAAGGTGCTATTGGAAATAAATGGCTTCCAATACTAAAAAAATATAATCTAAAATACCAGCCTTTAACTGAAGTAGAATGGATTAACTACAAGCCAAGGCATGAAATGCTTGCCATAGATAAAATATTCAAAGATGGACACCAAATACCAAAAATTTTTCTTAATACAAATGTTATCCATTTGAATACTTTAAAATGTCATGGGCACACTACTGTAACTGGATCTATGAAAAACGCGTTTGGTGGTTTAATCACAGAAAAAAGACACCATTGCCACAAAATGATTCATGAAGTTTTAGTTGATCTATTGCAGATACAAAAAGAAATTCACAAAGGAATATTCGCAGTGGCAGATGGGACTATTTGTGGTGATGGAAATGGTCCAAGAACAATGATTCCTAAAATCAAAAATTATATTTTAGCTAGTGATGATCAAGTTGCAATAGATGCAATTTCTGCAAAAATGATGGGTTTTGATCCGCTAAAAATCCCTTTCATAAAAATAGCACATGATAAAGGACTGGGCAATGGAGATATTAATCAAATAGATATTATAGGTGAAAATATAAATAAAATAAATTTTGGATTTAGTACTGGAAAAAGCCCGGTAATATTCTTCGACCAGTTATTTAGAAAAGGCAGCTTTAATTTCTTAGAACCATTGTTATTCCATACAGGACTGTTTAACTTATGCATATTTGGAAGTGAATTCTATCATGACTATTTATGGTATAATACAATTGGTAGACATAGAATAAACAAATTCAAGAAGACTGAATGGGGTAAATTATTTGATAAGTATTAAGATCCAAATACAGTGCAACAATAACAGCAAGTAATAACAAGATTAATCCGACAACCAGTTCTTTATCCCTGTATAGCAAATTGGGCTTTCTTGCTATTATTGATCCACTATAGATTAAATATAAATATCTAAAAACAACATAAATTGCAAAAGGTATAGTTAATAACAACTTCTTATGTTCTCCTAAAAAAGCATATAAAGAATAAGAAATTAAGAGTAAAGTCGTGGAGATTATTATTAAGACACTATTTATTTCAGGCGTATAATCCTTTAAAACTTGTTTATGATTTACAGCATTTTTTCCAAGTAATTTAAAATCACCATGTCTTTTTCCTACAGCTAAAAATAAAGCTAAAAAAAACGGGCATAGTATCAGCCAGGGAGAAAGTATTCTGTTAATAATAAAAGTTCCGGATACAGCTCTGATTACAAAATTTACAGATATAATTATTACATCCAAAAATAAAATATTTTTTAGATACAAAGTATAAGAAAAAGTTAAAACAAACAAAAATATAGAAGAAATAAAAAATATTAAAGATAATTTATAAGCAATTAATAAACCAGCTAAAAGCAATACAACAGAGATAATTATAGCAAAACTTACTTCTATTTTTCCAGAAGCTATAGGTCTAAACTTTTTTTCTGGATGTGCTCTATCCTTCTTTAAGTCTATAATATCATTTATTATATAATTTGAGGAAGAAACAAAACACAAAGCCACTAACCCAAGGGTAGTAAGTAAAAATAAATTACTATGAAATAAAAGATTTGAAAATATTAAAGCCAGATATATTACTAAATTTTTATACCATTGATGTACGCGCAGTAAATCAAAAAAAGTTTTAATATTCATTTAAATTTCCCCTTAATTATACTGGCAACATTAATGCCTGATTCAAGAGCAACATTCATATTTCTAATTTTGGGAAAAGTTACTTGTATTCCTGAATTAAAAAAATAAGGGATTGGAGTTTCATAATTTGGTGCATAGCTCAAATAATCTTTATCATATATTGGTTCAGCATATTTTTCTCTAAACACATAACACCAATTAAGTTCAATATCAGGAAAATACTTTTTCAAAACACCAAGATATTTTTCCTTTATTTCATCATCTGGAAGTTTAATATCTTCTTCGCTTCCGCCATATCTAACACACCAAGTAACTTTATTTTTGTACTTGTCTATTAACAAAGAATGCTGATATATAACATGAATCCTCTCTTTTATTAAATTAATCCAATAATGATTTTTATCCAAAAAATCTTTTGTTCCAAAGCAAAGACCAACAACAGGAACATATTTCAATTTCTTAATTTTGTCAACATAATCATCAGGCAGATTCTTCATAAATTTAAGAAGTTCTGGAACTGGAATAGTATTTATTAAAATATCAAAGTCTTCCTCTACTGGTTCATTATTATCAACTTTATATTTTATAGTTTTATTTTTAATGTCTAAATCTAATATGTCTGTTTTTATTAATATTTTAGCATTTTTTTTAGTTGCATCTTTTTCTAAACCATCAATCATTCCCTGAAGTCCTCTTGTAGGAAAAGTAAAATCATCATAACCTTCTTTCTCATAAAGCCTGTGTGCAAACTGTTTAGCTGATATTTTATTTAGTTCTATATTAAATTTATTTCTAGCATACAGCTGATGCCATATTTTTTCAGTAACTTCCTTGCCAGCATACTTAAGCAACCAAGATTCAGCATCCATATCATCAGGAATATTATCTGGATTTAATCTAAAAATAAGATAAGCTCCAAACAACCCAAGTCTTATTCTTCCAGCAAAAGAAAGATAATCAAAATTCAGCAAACCTATTGGTGTATTAATGTTGTGAAGTTTACCATCAATAGCCATTGCCATTTTTATCTTCTTCCAAATATTATTGCCTAAAAGATCATATCTTTTCAAATAATCTAAAGTTATAGTATTGCTCTTGACAATATGATGATTAAATCTGGGAATTTGTTCATCATCCTGAACAAAACTAGAAGCTAACCCGCCTAAAAAAGGAGCTTTTTCTAAAATTAAAACATCAAAACCATTTTCCAACAATTTATCAGCAGCTGCTAAACCTGCTAACCCCCCACCTAAAATTACTACTTTTTTATTTTTCATTTTTAATCAGTTGTAAAAATTCTTCCCTATATAAAGTGTTTCTTATGATTTCATTCCTTAATTTCTTACCCCTGTTGTGATACCAATAAATTGTATTATAACGTGATGCAATAAATGCAGGAATTTTAAAAAGTGGTGTCTTAAATAAAATATAACTCAATAATGGGATGTTTCTCAATCTCATTTCTGTTTTTACTATAAAACTATCCTCTATTTTTGGAGGAATAAATTTTATCCTGCCTGTTTTGTCTCCTGTTAATTTATATTTCATCCCACCAACTTTTAATCTATCTGCATTTACTATGTATTTTACATTTTCCTTGCCTAAACCAATAAAATCAGCTGCAAATGCATCCATAGATACTAAATCATTAGAAGCAAATATTGAATTAATTATTTTGGGAATTCCATTCACAGGACCATTTCCTTCCAGACATATTGTTGCATCTACTACAGCAAATGAAACCTTCAAAACTTTGTTTATCTCAGGTATTGCTCTGTCTACAACTGGATGCAACTGCTGCCTAAATGTTGGAATACACCCCCACTGATTTTTCAATGCGCAAGTCATGCCGGGTATAACATGTGTCTTAAGAACTGGAACTGTAATTATTGAATCAACTTCTGTTAATATATTTGGAACATCAACATGGGTAAAAACATCACCATTAAAATTTATCCTCTTTGTAGGTTGCTTTGATAAATTAACAAAAGTTATATTATATTTCTTACATAAATCCAAAACACCCCAATTTTTTGCAGCCTTCTCTACTTGCTTTATTGTCGCAACATTAGCATCACCTATGTAAACTTCTCTTCTATCAGATTTAAGAACCCTAATTATCCCTTCTAAAACCCAAGGAGAAGTACATAGCCCAGGTATAACTCTTTTAATTAACAAATTAGTCTTAATAAAAATCCTTTTACCTTTGACATAATTTCTCCATTTAGCCAACTCCATAGCCTTTTTTACACTAGAAATAACTTCTTCTTTTGAAATATTTTTTATTTTTTTATGAACTACAATTGACATATTCTCATTATTTTAGGAAAACTTATAACGGTTTTGTTTTAATTTCTATTCATATCAGCTAAAAATCCAAATAAAATTATCTGTATACCCATAAGAAAAATTAAAGCAGTTAATATTGTTAGAGGAATATGTCCTACCCTGCCATATGCCAAAAAATTATATAACAAATAGGAGCCACTTATTACACCTATCAATATAAAATAAATTCCAATCTTTCCAAAAAAACCAAGAGGATTATAATCTCTATAAATTCTAAAAATATTTATCCATGCCTTAAAAGCGTATTGCCAAGGACTTTTAAACAACCTGCTGTCTCTTGTAACCCTTGTCGTTATAGGTATTTCTTTAATTCTGAATTTTTGTAGGCTGGCTTTTATCAATTGTTCTTGAGTATAAGTAAATTTATTAATTAAATTTATTTTTGCTACTTCTTTAGTAAATGCCCTAAAGCCGGTAGTAGTATCTGTGATTTTTACTTTCAATAAATTTGAGAATGTTTTGGCAAAGGCTATATTTCCTAGTCTTTTCATAAAAGAACCTGAATAATCTCCCTTGCCAAACCTGCTTCCTAAAACTAAGTCATAGCCATTTTGAACCTCTTTTATTAACTGAGGAATATACTTTGCAGGATACTGTCCGTCTGCATCTGTATGTACAATTACGTCAGCATTTAACTTCAAGCATTCCTCCATTTCTTTTTTAAATGTAAGAGCTAAACCTAAATTTCTTGGATTAGAAACAACTATAACACCATTTTTTCTGGCTACTTCAACAGTTTTATCACTGCTTCCATCATCAATTACTAAAATTTTACAATAATAATTCTTCATAACACCTTTTATCTCATCTAAGACCTTAGGTAAGGTTTTCTCCTCATTATAAGCAGGAATAGTGATTACAATCATCAAGAAAAAATCTAAAATATTAAATATAAAACTTATGAATCAGCCTTTGGTAAATTTTATAAACGGCCATAATTAAATTATTATGTCGTTTCCAAATAATATATAATTAATAAGAGTTACAAATATAGGAAAAAACATAAAATTATTTATTTAATATTTTTCCATAATAAAAATTCAAAATATAATAGAAGTTGGAAATTCATAAAAAGTATTAGATCCATTTAAAAACATAATTTTATGATAAAAAATGGAAAAAAATTTACTAAAAAATGATTGAAAACACAATAATCTTAGAGAAGTTTCTGTCTAAAAATTTAAGTAAACAGGGTCTGGTATATCCATTAATTGGAAGAACACATCCAAACGCATGGGGTAATTCATTTTGTTTTTTAATGTGTGCTTTACTATATGAAAAAACTAAAGATAAAAAATGGAAAGAAAAAGCTGTTGTTTCAATAAATGCTGAATTAACTGCAACCAAAAATAGATTTTTAGATAAAAACATATTCAGATGGGAATTTAAGAATTATTCTTTTTTGAAACTTTATCCCTTATTATTAAAAAATAATTATGATAAAGATTTAATCGCAAATGTTAAAGATAGAATTCTTAAAATGCAGCATATTGAATCTTTTCAAACAAACTGGATAGCTATGAGGGCTTTAAATTTTTTATTACGCTATAATTTATTTAATTTGCCTCAAGATAAGAAAAACTCTGTAAAAGAATTAGAAAAAGTTCTAAAAAGACAAAACAACGATGGTTTATTCTGGGATTATATTTACCAAAACTCGTTTCAATATCATGCTTATATCCTAGCATTATTAGTACAATATTATGAAATTTTACCAACTATAAAATTAAAAAAAGCAATTCAGGATGGAATTAATTTTCTTATTAGGGTAACAGACAATAATGGAGATTTTAATTATTATGGCAGGGGACAAAAACAGATTTTTGGTTATACTTCGGCTATATTTACTTTGTCTAAATGGTATAAAATAACTAATGATAAAAATTATTTATCTTATTCAAAATTAATCTATAATTTCATTAAACCTTACATAAGAAAAGGGGCTATAGTTATGAATAAAGATCAAAAATTACGTGCAGGATGGTATAAATATAATTACGGAATGGAATATCTTCTATTTGCTAAAGTCTATCTTCTTTTATCAGAAAATTTTAAGCAAATTAAATTGCCTAAAATAACTGATTTGGAAATTTATTTCCCCTCACTTAATATGTTTGTTAAAAGAACAAAAGAATATTTTATTTGCCTAAGTGGAAATGGGAGACAGAGTACAGAAGTAGGTTGCTTGGTTAATTTTTATCCCAAAGTAATAAATTGTTCTGGGGGTCCACCAATAAATCTTATTGGTACGCAAAGAGATTATAGCGAAAATTATTTTGGTATAGTCAAAAATAATAAGAACCCGCTTTATTGTAAATTAGGAAAGTTAAATAAAAAAGAAAAAGAAATATCTATTTCTTATAATTTAAGAGACTGTAAAATTATACAATCTTTTAATTTGGGTAAAAAAATTATTTTGAAATTCAAAATAATACCAAAAACCAACCTATATATAAAACCACTACATTATGTAGCAAGTCATAAATTAGAATCTTCTATTAAATGTTTAAAAAGGGGAAAAATAATCACTCCTGAAGGCATTTCTAATGTATTTGAAAGTGAAAAAATTAATGTTAATAAACCTATGGAATTTACTGTCATTTTGTATAAAAGTAAATCAGAATCAAATCCAATTATAAATAAATTATCAGGTATTTCAGATGTATTTACTGTCAGAAAATTCGTTTTATTTAAAATTACGGAATTTATTCACTTTTTTAAAATTTTGTTTTTTAAGCTGATAAAAAATCCAAAGGATTTTATTTTAATGTTTAGTTACAATCAAAAGAGAGATTTGTATATGAGGGAAAGAAATAAAAATTATTGAAATTAAATAACTACCCAACCGCAGCAAGCTGGGGTTATATTAATCAAATAAACAGACAACTATAAATTACACTTATTATTTTTGATTAAATCAAAATAAAACTAAAATTCAACATGTTTATATATGTGGAATGCTTCAGCATAATTTAATTTTTGTCTAGTCTGAAATCCTCTAAATTTTGCTAAACTTTCAATAGCATCAACATCCATGTAACTCTTCTTATTTTGTGTGATGTGAGCTTTTAATGCATTTATTTTGTCTTGAATGGTATCACTAATATTTACAAAAATATGGGGAATAAAACTTGAGAATGTTGATGGTGTTTCATAAAAATATATTGAAGAAATATCTCTTCCTGCGGCTATAGTTGCCAACGCCAAATTCCTATGGTCTTGGTGTGCTTCCTCTATATATGTGGTGTAAATTCTATTTGGATTTACTTTATGAATGGCTTCTTCTATTATGTCTATTGTTTCTCTATTACACTCAACTTTTGAATCCCTTAAGTCACCAAATATAATGTCGTTAACACCTAATATTGTAGCTGCCTTTAATGCTTCTTCTCTCCTATTTTCTGCTTTTTCAATTAACTCACCATTTGTTAAAATTAAAAAAGTGACCTTGTAACCAAGCTTAATAAATTTGGCTATTGTTCCTCCAACTCCATATTCAATATCGTCTGGATGTGCACCTATAGCTAAAATGTTCATAGTCTTCTTTCCAACCCCCAAGGAATATACTCTCCTCTTTCTGATTTATATCTAAATCTAATCCCTCTTCGTCGTAGTTCTCCTTTAAATATTTCACTTTCTTCAGTACTGGGTCCTTTTAATTCCCTTTTAGAAATATTAAATAAAGTTTCACCCATCCTATAACTGCCTCTTTCTTCTTTATGTATATTACATTCATGTCCCGCCATTACATTTACTCGATTTAAAATAAACTTCATAAAATTATCTTCTTCTTCTTCACTTAATACCCTGGGATATAAATTATATTGAATTTTTCCCATAACTTTCTCTTCTTGTGTTCCATGATTTTTTATACCAACAGGTATTCCAGATGCAAAAGAACCAGAAGGTATGTAACCATTTACAACGCTTCCCGCAGCTATTACTATATTATCTCCTAATTCTGAGCCAGGATTAACTACCGTATTTAATGGTATCCAAACCCTATCTCCAATTTTTACCTTACCCCATTGGTATGGAAATCCTTCCAGCATATTCAAATATCCTCCATGTGTAAAAATTCTAGCACCAACCCCAAACTCATGTCCAATGTAAAGCCCTGCTCCTTGATTTAATTCTGCCCCCTTACCCATATGTAACCAATCACCAGCTTTAAAAATTGAATCAGGATCCCGAGCACTTCCACCACCAATTAAAGCTCTTTCGTCTAAATATGCTTCATGTCCTAATTCTATATTTGTACCTTCAATACGACTAAAAGGCCTAAGAATGCTTCTATCCCCCATTGTAAAATAATCCGCATCCACTCTTACATAAGCTCCAATTTGGCAATCCTCCCCTATAGTTCCATTTTTTACATTAATTTCAGCTGTAGGGTCAATTTTGCAATTCCTGCCTATAGCTAAAGTCATTTTATTGCAAAACACAATAACTATTACTTAAAATTTTCTATTTGAGGTTATACCTATGTTATTCCTCAATTCATTAAAAATTAGGAATTCACCAAAATATATATATATATATATATCTTAATAAATCTTCAAGAGAAATGAAAAATATTACTGTTGTTGGACTCGGATATATCGGGATGCCTTTAGTTGTGGCTCTCTCTAATAAAGGACATAAGGTTTTTGGTTATGATATTTCTGAAGAAGTTATTAAAAAAATAAGTGAAGGAAAATATCCAGAATCTGTTAATACCACGAAGATTAAACCTTTTAATTTAACAACTATTCCTGATGAATGCCTGCCTAAATCAAATTTTATTATCATTTGTGTACCTACTCCTATTACAAAAGATAAAAAACCAGATACAAGTTATATACAATCTGCAGCAAAAACAATTAGCAAACATCTTAAAAAGGATCAGATAGTTATTTTTGAATCTAGTACTTATCCAGGCACTACAGAAGAACTTATTAAACCAATCTTGGAAGAATCTGGTTTAAAAGAAGGGAAAGATTTTGGATTAATTTATTCCCCGGAAAGATTAGATCCTGGCAGTAAGACTTATACTCTTGAAAATTTACCTAAGCTAATTGCCGGAAATAATAAAGAACATTTAGAAAAAGTAAGGAATCTATATTCTGAAATAATAAATGAAGTTATTACCACAGACAACATAAAAGTTGCAGAAATTACTAAACTTTTTGAAAATACATTTAGACAAGTTAATATTGCCCTTGCAAATGAATTAGCCTTATTATGTGAAAAACTTGGAATAAATGTTTATAATGTCATAAAACTTGCCGCTACAAAACCTGCTGGTTTTATGCCTCATTATCCAGGACCAGGAGTTGGAGGAGATTGTATTCCAACGGTTCCACTATATCTTTATTGGGAAGGAATAAAACATGGATTTGATTTTAGTCTTATAAAGATCGCAGACCAAGTGAACTCTAAAATGCCATTACATATAATCGATTTGATTGAAAAAAATGTGGACAAAACAAAACCAATATTAATTTTAGGGATTTCTTATAAACCAAATGTTGCTAGTATAAAAAATTCAGCAGCAGAAGTAATTTTACAAGGATTAAAATCTAAAGGCTGGAAAACTTCCTACTTTGATCCTAAAGTCAAAAAAACAAAGGAATTTTTTTCTGAGATAGATTTGGAAAATGCTATTGACAAAGCTAATACTGTTGTTATTTTAGTTGCCCATGACTACTTTAAAAATTATGATTTGAAAAACATGCTAAGAGATAAAGTTATTATAGATGCCTGCAACTTCTTTCAAGTAAATGTAGGGAAAAAATATATAGGATTAGGAAAAGGCAATATAGAATTACCTTTTCTAAATTGAAAAAAAGAAAGGTGCTAAATTTTTATGATTTAAATTGTGCACCCAAAAATGAAACAAATACTTGCACAAAACTAAGGAAATTTACTTCTAATAATTATCTCCTAAATAATAATACATTTTAAGATTTTACAAACTTCTCTAAAATCAATTTTTATTCTTTAACCATTCTACTGTTTCTTTTATTCCTTCTTCCAAAGAAAAGTTTTGTTTATAATTTAATTCTTGTACTGCCTTTTTACAATCTGCCGCTCCATTTCCTTCTAAAATTTTTAACGTCCTGCTGCTATATAAATTTTTTTTGCCAGATATCTTTATTAATATATCCCCAAAAAATGCTATTATTTGTGCTATCGGCAAAGGAATATTTATTATTGATTGATTTGTACCTAGAACACTTTTAATTGTTAAAATTATCTCCATATAACTTTGTTTTCTAATATTAGAAAGATTGTACAATTTTACCCCTCTCTTTACTTTTTTTGATGCCAATATTATTCCTGTAACTACATCTTTTACATAACAGAAATCATATGGACCATTTAACTTTCTAATTATTGGTATAATTGGTTTTTTTGCAATTCTAAAAATATTAGCTGCTCCAGATTTTTCTGGCATTCTGGGGCCATATATAATAAAAGGCCTTATAATAATACAAGGTATATTAGTTTTTTTTGCAAAATCTTCAACAATTTTTTCTGCAGCTAGTTTGCTTTCACCATAATATGAATCTGGTTGGGGAAAGGTATTTTCTTTTATTAAATTATTTTTTTTCCCCAATACACCTACTGCTGCCCCACTGCTTATATAAACAAATTTAGATATTTTTTTATTTAAGCATGCTTTTAATAAATTTTTAGTGCCTTCTACATTTATTAGAAAATATTTTCTTTTCTTTTCTTTGAATCCAGGACCTAAAGATGCACAATGAAAGACAACTGAATTTTTTGGTATATATCTTGCAAAAGTTTCGGGTTTTAATAAGTCGCCTTTTATTATATTGATTTTAAAATTTTTAATATAATAAATATCTTCGTTTCTTTGGATTAATCCCGCCATACTATATCCATGTTTATATAACTCCTCTACTAAATGACTGCCTAGGAAACCTGCTGCTCCTGTAATAAATGCTTTTTTCATGTTTTTTTTGTATTTAATTTATGATGATTGGTTTAATTAAGCATGACTCCTTTTAATACATAAGTTCACAAGCAGTTTATATAAATTTTCATTTCTAAGCTTTATTAAGGCTAATTTATAATTTAGTGCTGGTGCTAGAATACCCTAATTGCCAAATTTTTTTATTGTTTTTATTATAAAACTTGTTACATCTATCTTTTCTTCTAACATTTTTTTCTTTCTTAAACCATATTTTTCTTTTATGTTTTTACTTTTTAATATTTCTACAGCTTTGTTTAATGCTATTTTTTCATCAGTTAGGATATAGGTTAATTTATACTTTTTTTCTTGTTCATCAATGTACCCACAAAATTGTGGATTTGTGCATATTGCTGGAGTTCCTAAAACTGCTGCCTCTGACGCCATTGTTCCACCTTCACCTATATAAAGGCCAGCATAATAAAGAATATTGTGAATTTCTGTTACAGGTAGTTTTATTTTATATTTTTTTAATTCTTCTGGCATTTCTCCTTCATAGGATATAAATACTTTTGAATGTTTTTTTATTGTTTCAACAAATTTTTCTTTATTTTTTATACCCTTTTCTCCCAGATCATGTATTGCTCCCCAACTTATAAATCTAATAAGCGTAAATTTTTCATCTTTTTTAACACCAAGTGTTTTTAGTATTTTTGCATCTGGCTTGAATCTTTTTGGATGTAAATATGCAAGTTCATGATAACCTGAATATTTTATACAATTTTTGTTTATTTTTCCTCTAAAACATGTTGGAACACAAACAAGTGTTGCTAATTTAAATATCATAAAATTTAATTTTTTTGTATGTTCTGTGTCCCAGAATACGACTGATGGTATCCCTAACAAATTTCCCATTGGTGCTATAGTTGCACCCATTATTCCTGTTATAACATCTGGCTTGAATCTTTTTGCTATAAAATAAAACTTGATATTTCTTTTTATCCATTCAATCGGGAGACTTAAAAAATATTTTCCATGTTTACTTAGACTTATATATTTTATATTATACAGGTTTAGTAATTCAAGAGTTACATCTTTCTTTCTTGTTGTTACTAAAATTTCATGACCTTCTTTTTCCATTTCATTAATAAAATTTTTAAAAAAATGCACATGTGCTGGGTGCAATATATCTATCATAATTTTCATATTTCTATATAAAATATTTTATTTATAAGGTTTTAGGTTTATATGTGATTGTAGGACTAATAAATATAAAGATACAGCCTATATGAAGGGCTAAGAGGTGGTTCTAATTTATATATTTATTAGCACGCTCATAAATGCAAAAGATTAAAAATTAGGTATTAAAAACACTTCAATATTTATATATGTTTATTACAAAGTTGGAATAATAAAAGTATTACAAATAATAGGTTCTATAAATATCCTATTATTATTGGCATATATAACACTAAAATATTTGTCTTTTATTTTTGGTGGATTAAACATTTACCTTTTAATAAGACCCATAAAGAAGAAATTAAGATTCTTTGAAGTGTGGAGGTATTTTGTGCTTAGTTGGTCCTTTGGTTTATTATTTCCAGGCAAAATAGGAGAGTTTTCACTTATATATTTTCTAAGAAAAGAAAAAATACCCTATAGTAAAGGACTTGCAATATCAATCATAGACAAAGCACTAACACTAATTGTCCTATTTATATTCGGAATATTAGGAATGGCTATTTTCCTAAAAAATATGATAATTCCTACAACAATAATATTTATACTAATAATTTTAACAACCATATATATTGTTTATGTGGATAAAGTATTTGAAAATTTAATTAAACATATAATAAAAAAGAAAATAAAATATATTATAGAAGTAAAAAAAGAAATAAAAAATTACATAAAAAAACACAGTAATTTAATAATTATAAACTTAATAATAACAGCTATAAAATGGATATTCACTGCTCTAACAATATCTGTATTATTTTTAGGTTTTAATGTAAAAGTTTCTATTATTAATGTAATATCAATACAATCAATATCAACAATTATCTCAATGATCCCAATAACTGTGAGTGGAATAGGTATAACAGAATCAGCAGGCATTTATTTATACGGATTAGTAGGGATCCCGTATTCTGTATCAGGCTCACTATTTATTATTGCTCTGTTTGTAACTTACTTAATTGGAGCGTTAAACTTTTTATTTTTATTCAAAAGAAACAAGAAAAAATTTATATAAGAAAAATTGATGGAAAAAACATGAAAAAAGCATTTATTACAGGAGCAGCAGGTTTCCTAGGCAGTCATTTAGTAGAACAACTAAGCAAAAAAGGTTATGAAATAACAGGATTAATAAAACCACACCACAATACAGAATTCATTGAAAAATTTAAAGTAAAAACAATAAAAGGTGACTTATTAAAACCTGAAACTTTTGCAAGATATATACCAAAAAACTGTGCAGTTTTTCACTCATATTCATTAGGCCCTGGCGCAAAAGCAAGCAAAGAAAAATACTTTCTTGACAATGTAGAAGGCACTAAAAATTTATTAAAAGCATGCTTAAAGAAAAAAATATCTAAATTTGTTTATATAGGTAGTATATCAGCAATAGGTCCAAATGCAGAAGAAGGAAAACCAATAACGGAATATACATCACCAAACCCAGACAATGCTTATGGTGAAAGCAAACTAGCTGCAGAAAAAATTGTTGAAGATTTTGCAAAAAAAACTAAAATTCCAACTGCAATATTAAGATTATCAACACTATACGGTCCAAGGGCAAAAAAAAATGCAGCTACAACAAAAATATTTATGCTTGTAAAAAAACCAATATTCATTGTGGTTGGAAATGGAAAAAATTTATATGAATTTAATTATGTGAAAAATGTAGTATCAGGAATTATATTGGCATCTGAAAAAATAAACAATTTTAAAATTTACAACATTGGTGAAATAGAGAAAAAAACATACAACGAAATAATAAAATTAATTGCTAAAAATATGAACAAAAAAACAATAATACTTCATATCCCTACAGTTATTGCAAAGACAATGGGTTATTTTGGTGATGTAATTACAAAAATCACCAATAAAAGATTTATAATAAATTCAAGAATAATAAAAGGTTTATTGGGTGGTTGGAAAACTAGTTACAATAAAGCAGAAAAAGAAATTCATTTAAAACAACAATATAATTCAGAGGAGGGAATTAAAGAAACAATAGAATGGTTAAAGAAGGAAAGGATGATTTAATACTTGTTACTGGAGCATGCGGATTTGTTGGTTCAAATTTAGCGGAAAAATTAGTAAAAGAAGGTTATAAAGTAAATGCTTTAATCAGAAAAAAAACAAAGCTAAATTCATCTATAAAAATATTTTATGGAGATATAAGAAATAGGGATTCATTAATAAATTGTGTAAAAAAAGTAAAAACAATAATTCATCT
>JACPCE010000026.1 GCA_016179945.1 Candidatus Woesearchaeota archaeon
TGCTATAAGATTAATATTTGAATTTTCATTAGTAACGGCAGTTTTGAGTGCTTATTTTGTTGTTTTTGTTTATGATTATATTATGAAGAAAAATAATATTGTGAAATATTTAAGTATATTGCTTTTGATTTTGGTTTTATTTAGTCCGTTTTCTTTTGCTAAGGGTATTGTTATTAAACATTATGATCAGACCTATAATCAGGCAATTTATAGCGGTCCTGGCTATACACAACAATGGCAAACAGCAGGCAAGTGGGTTAGGGATAATACAAAAAGCGATTCTGTATTTGCGCATTGGTGGGATTATGGTTATTGGGTTCAATCTGGTTTTGAGAGACCAACGATTACAGATGGGGGCAATGCAATTGGCTGGTGGAACTATTTAATGGCTAGAGATGTTTTAACAGCACAGAACTTTACAGAACCACTTAATTATCTTTATACACATAGTGCTGATTATTTATTGGCTGTTTCTGATGATATTGGAAAGTATCCTGCTTATTCAAGTATAGGAAGTGATAAGCGGGGTGATAGGTATAGTTATTTAACTAATTTTAATTTAGATAATAGTGCTGTACAAGAAACTAAAGATGGTGTAATTTTTTTATACCGTGGTGGTTTTTATTTAGATGAGAACCTTGTATATAATGAAAAAGTATATCCTGCTGGCAAGGCTGCAATAGGTGGAATAATATTACCATTTAAGAATTTGCAATCTAATGGTACAGTTGACCCTTCTTTAGGCAAAGAAGTTCAACAACCAGTTGCTATCTTGTTTTATAATGGCCAACAAATTAATCTTCCAATGAGGTGCATATATATTGATAAATTATATGAGTTTGAAAATTATTCTTATGGGGGATGCCTTAGGATTCTTCCAGTCATACAGAATAATCAAATTAATTGGATGGGCTCTAGTATTTTAGTATCTAGAAAAGTTGTAGATGGTTTATTTGCAAGACTTTATTTATTTAATCAGAAGAATCCTTATTTTGAATTAGTTTATGATGATTCAAATACAATACCTTTGAGTCTTTATGCTGGGCGTATTATAGGCCCTATTAGAATTTGGAAAATCAATTATCCTGATAATATTAAGTTGACAGATAGTGAATTGAATTATTACTTAGCCAAGGATTATCCTGACTTATCTTTAAATCAACCGTTTACAATATAAAAAACTTTTAATACTTATACTTGTGTTTTTTATTAATGAAATTATCAATTGTTATTCCAGCTTATAATGAGGAATTAAGGATAGAAAATAAAATTTCTTCTTACTATAAATTTTTTAACAATAAACTTAGTGGGGATTTTGAAATAATAGTTGTTCCAAATAATTGTAGTGACAATACTGCTATTATTGTTGAGAAATGTTCTAAGAAATATAAGAATCTTAAGTATAAAACAATACCTTATTATGTTGGCAAAGGAGGTGCTGTTTTGGAAGGATTTAGGATTTCGGAAGGAGATCTTGTTGGTTTTGTTGATGCTGATGAAAGCACAAATGCACAGGATTATTATAATTTATATATTAATTTGAACAACTATGATGGAATAATTGCTTCAAGATCTATAAAGGGCGCAAAGATAAATATAGAACAGCCTTTTATTAGGAGGTTTGTAGGGGCTTGTTTTAGGTATTATGTTATGTTTTTGTTTGGATTTTCTTATAGAGATACACAGTGCGGAGCAAAGATTTTTAGGAAAAATGTTGTTAAGTGTCTAATTAAAGAAAATTATGTTAAAAAGTGGGCTTTTGATATTGATTTACTTTATACTTGCAAGAGACACAATTTTAAAATTAGGGAATTTCCTACAGTGTGGACTGATAATGCAGATTCTAAGTTGAGTCCTTTTAAACAATCTGTAGAAATGGCACTTGATGCTTTGAAGCTGAGAATATATCATTTATAGTTTATATGCAACTACCAATGGCTGCTTTTTCTCTTTGTCTAGGAAAATTGTATGCACTAATTGGAGTTTGTTTTCCTGAGGGTAAGAATAAACATAATTTGGACTTTTTTCAAATGCAGAGAACAGCAGATAAACATTATTATAATCTTTTCTTATTTTGTCTAAATCTTCTTTAGTTCCAGGCATTTGAATTATTTTTCTTTCAGAATATAATTCTATCTGAGGTATACTAGATGTTACTATAACTGCATCAATAGGTGTGTTTTCTTTTAAGAACAAACCTGCTTCTTTTATTTGTGAATAAGAATCTTTTTTTACTTCTATTGTTTTGTCAGCTACTTTTATTTGAGTAACGGCAATAAATATTATTATAATAATTATTGCAATTTTTGATATTATACTGTATTTTTCCTTTATAAATTTCTCTAATTTTGTTAAAGCCAGTCCAGATATTATTAGAATTCCAGGGAAACTATTTATTATGTATCTGTCCTCATTATGATTTATTGAAAAACTTAGAAATATGAAAGGCACTATAAATAATAAAAAAATAAATAATTCTTTATTTAATTCTGGAGCTTTATTTTTTATTATTAAATCAAGACCGATAAATATTTTATATAAACTTATTAATCCGATTGTTAGAATTACTACTCCGAGCCAAGAGAAATAATATGGAAACAGCTTTATATAATTGATTAATACTTGAAACCCTTGTTTTATTGGTTCTGTTGGTGCATTTACTGCTCCTGCTTTTGTTATTACAAACCCTTTAAACATTATATAACCCCAAATTATATACGGTAGTAAAATTAAGATGAAGATTGTTACACCTATCCAATACTCTTTTTTCTTTAAAAAGCTTAGTTTTTCAGTTAATATAAGATAAATTAAAACTACAATAAGTATTACTGCTGTTGTTATTCTAAATAATGTTCCTATTCCTGTTATAATAAATGCTGTGTATAAATTTTTATTATTTTCTGTTTTTATATAATTGTAGAAATAGTATCCTGCTACTGTGAAAAAACATAGTGATGGCAAATCAACCAAAAGGCGAGTTGTGAAGAATAGGCTTAGTGGCGATACTGCCATGAGGCTTGATGCTATTAGGCCAACTTTTTCATTGTATATTGTTTTCCCTAGTAAATAAGTATACATTACAGTTATTATTGATAATAAAAACATCAGAAATCTTGGGAATAGTTCGCTATAACCTACTACTTTGAACCATAGTGCACTGATAAATGAAAATAGAACCGGCCTTACTGCTTCAAAATGGTGTTCAATATCAAAAGCCATACTTTTGGCCATCATCATGTATTCTGCTTCATCCCACCATAGTGGTTGATCTAATGTTGTATAGAAATAATATCCCCTTATTAGAACTGCTATAATTATTATTAATAGAAATAATTGGTTGTTTCGATTTTTTGTGAATTCTTTTATTTTGTCAATTTTCATTTATTTTGTGCTCTCAACTCTCGTCCATATATTTTCGAATTTTTCTTTCTTAATATTTATTTCTATGAATATTAAAATCCATAAATATAATCTTGCTATTATAAGAGCAATCGTCCATATAAATTCTTTTATATTTTTAGGATATCTTAAAGCCCTAAATACTTCAATACTTTCTCTTGTAAATGACCTCATCGTTTCTTTATTTTGAATTAAATTTTTCAGCTGGTTATAGCCGCCTGCACTTCTTTTCTTTTGTTTTATCCAATCTTTGAATGTTGTTGGATATTTAACATAAACTTTTGCATTTGGCTCGTATTCTATTTTATAGCCTTTTCCATATATTAAGTGGGAAATTACGGCGTCGTCAGCTAAGCTATTTTCAGGAATACTGTTTATAATTCCCTTTCTTATTGTCATTAAGTAACCTGAACAGACTATAAATTTATTTTTCTTTGTCCATAATAGTCTTGTCTCATGTGCACCAATATCAGTCAATAAATGAGACCAATAACCCAATATATTTGTTTTTTCATTCAGTGATATTGGCCTTCCAGAAACTGCACCAACTTTTTTATTTTTAAAATGCTTAACTAAATAATTTACTGAATTTTCTGAAGTATAAACATCACCATCACTTAGTATTAGTATTTGGCCCCTTGCTTTTTTGAAAGCAATATTTAATGCTGTAGGTTTTCCCTTTAAAGGATCTTTTATATATATTACTTTTTTATTGTTTTTATAAGCTTTTTTTACTACTTCTGCAGTTTCTTTATCTGGGGCTAGCACAATTATCTCGTACTTTTCTCTTATATCTTGCTTTAGAAATGAATCTACGGCTTTTCTTATTGTTAGTGGCTCTTTATATGAAGTTATTATTATTGATAGCATTATTTGTTAATAATTTTAAATGCTTTATAAAGTTTAGGAATAATTCAGGAGTATGCTATGCTGTGAATTTAATAGGAAATACTTATAAACTTCTTTTTATAAATTGTTTTTGTGGCAATAGATAATAAATTAATTAAAGATAAGTGGCTTTATTGGCCTGTATTAATTTTACTTATTTATTTCTTTTATAGGCTTATAGATCAATCTCAATTAATTTTCCACTTTCCTTTGGATTACAATAATGATATTAGTGCTTATATTGCTCAATTACACTTTCTAAAAGAGTGCGGTTTTCATAATTTCTGCCAGTATTGGTATAATAGTTTTATTGCTTTTCAAATTACTCCACCTGGTTGGTTTTATTTTGCACTGCCTTTTTATTATTTATTTGGTAATATTACTTTAGCAACTTATACAACTTTATTATTATCCTTTATCTTATCTTTTTTTATAATTTATTTTGTTTGGAAGTATTTGGGATTTTCAAATATGCAGAGAATAGCTATTTTTAGTTTCCTGTTTATTAATGCAATATCAATAGGAAATTTTGTTAGGTTGGGAAGGGTACATGAATTATTTTCATGGGTTTTTTTCTTGTTGTTTTTATTTTTCATTTTATATTATAAGGATAAAGAGATAAATAATTTATTTTTTTTAATTATTCCCGTATATGCTTTGTTAATTATTTCTTATTTTAGTGTTGCGGTCTTGGCCTCTTTTTTATTTATAGGATTTTTTTTGATTAAAAGCAATAAAGAAAGATTTATTGTTTTCTCTTGTTTTCTCTTGTCAATTATTTTAGTTTCTTTTTGGCTTATTCCTTTTTTTATAGGTGCCTTGACTTATAGTTCTATTACAAATTATTTACAAAGTTATTGGTTGTGGCAATTTTTTGGCCCTAATTTATTGACAAATATTATTACCTTGATTGTTCCAATTGTTTTATTTGTTCTGTTTTATTTTTATTTGAAATCTGTTGATAATTACAAGAAGGAGTTGTTATTTTTTTTACCAGTTAATTTTTTAGCTATTTTGTTTTTTTCTAGAGTTGTTACTTTTTTACCAGTTTTAAGAGATATAAATCCAGATCCTTATTTAGTTTTCTTCTTATTTTTTATTTTTTTCTTCTTATTTAAATTGAGAAATAATTTAATAAATAAAAATTTATTTAAGTTTGTTCCTTTAATTTTATTCCTTTTTGCTTTATTAAGTGTTTCTATTAATATAATACATACGCCTGAATTCGTTACTTCTGAAGAAAAAATTGATTTAGATCTTTTATTGTCAAGTTTTAACGGTAGTTTTTTAGTTTTGGGTGGTTTTCCATCTAGTGTTTATCCTCCTGCTCTCTACTCCTATGCTCCTATTTATTACAATTTATCAACACCTTCAGGATGGTATCCACATGTGAAGGACCAGGAATATTTAGACTTACTTAAGTCTATTAATATTAATAATAGTTGTAGTTTGTTATTGAATAAATTAAGTTACTTTAATACAACCCATGTAATCGGGTACTCTAATTCATGCAATAAATTTGATGAATGTTCTTTTGATTTTGTTAAATCAAGCAGTGGCTTTTGTCTATATGCTCTTTAGTATTTTTTTATAAGCTTCAACGGTTTTTTCTCCACATTCTCTTGAGCCAAATTTTTTTGATTGCATTAATCCTTTTTTTATCATTATTTCTTTAGTTTTTTTATCTGAAATTACTTTGATTATTGCTTTGCTTATGCCTTCAATATCATTAGGATCTATTTGTATTCCTGCTTCTTCTACTACTTCAGGTAACGATGTTTTATTTGAAGTTATTACAGGACAACCACACGCCATTGCTTCTAAGGGTGGCAGGCCAAATCCAGCATAATGGATAACATAAATAAAAGCATCTATAGAACTGTAAAGCGAGGGCATTAATTTTTCATCAACATAGTCAAGAAATATTACATCTTTTTCAATGCCTTCTTTTTGTATGAATTTTATTAGATCTTCTCTGGCATTTGGATTATTTGCCTTACCTGCCTTAATAAATTTTAGGTTTTTTATATATTTTTTTGTTTTTTTGAAAGCCTTAAGTTGGTTTAATAAATTCATTCTTTCTTCTTCATTGCCTAAATAGGCTATGTACTTATATTTTGGGTCTAAATTTAATGATTTTAATAAGTAATTTCTTGGTTTTTTTATAGGTTTATAATGGTTTAAGTCTGCTCCTGCATATGCTACAGTTATTTTTTCTTGAGGGATTTTTAGTTTTTCAACCATATCTTTTTTGGTGTATTTTGAAATAGCGATGAAATGATCTGCCTTCGTCATTGCTTTAAATGTTATTTTATTTCTCATTCTCGAATACAAACTATATTTTTGAGGATAAACTAATGGTATTAAATCTAAACAGTTTACAATTACAGGGCTTGGTTTTATAAATTTTAATATTAATGCATCTGCATGTGTACCTAAGTGAAGTATTGAATTTTTTCTTCTGTATTTTTTTATATAATATATATGGAACAAAAAATCTATGAAAGGATAAAACTTTTTTAAGTATTTATTTTTTATAGGATAAGTTATCTCTTTTTTGTCTACGTTTTTTAATTCTTTATATTGTTCTAGCCTGTATCTTGTAAACCCAAAATATTCTTTTATTTCTCTACCCATAAAGAAGTCTATTTTTATCATTTTAGTTAGCTTTTTCTTGAATGTTTTTTACATACCAGTCAATTGTTTCTTTTAATCCTGTTTCTAAGGAAGTAACATTTGTTATATTTAGAATCTCCTTTGCTTTTGATAAGTCAGGACATCTTCTCAAATGGCCAGTTGGTTTTGTTAAGTCATTTGTTAAGTCAATATTTTTGTTTGATATATTTGCTATTTTTTTTATCAAATCTGTTAATTTTATTTCTTCTTCTGCACCAATATTTATTGGTTCTGCGTTTGTATTTTTTTCTGCTAAATCTAATAAATTATTGCACAAATCTTTCACATATATAAAACTCCGTGTTTGTTCTCCTGTTCCCCACACAATAAATGGATTTTCATTGCTGTTTATCCTTCTTATTAATGAATGAATTAAATGTGATGTTTGAGGGTCGAAATCACCTCTTGGACCATATGTATTGTATAGTCTTGCAATAGTTATTTTCATGCCGTGTTCTTCGCTGTAAGATTTTGACAGAAATTCCTGCATTCTTTTTGCCCACCCATAACCTTTATTTTCTTCTTCTGGCAATCCAGTAAATCCTTCGTGTTCTGGAGTAGGAACAATACATTCTTTTGGATATACACATGCTGAACTTATTGTTACAAACCTCTCTATTTTGTTAATTCTTGATGCTTCAAGCAAGTTCATAAATGGTAGTAAATTATCTCTGAATATACTTCCAGGGTGTTTTATATTATAACTTACTCCTTTGAATTTTGCTGTGAGATTGAATACAATATCAATATCTTTTGTTGCTGTTAGACAATCTTGAAATGATTCTAGGTCTGTATGCAGAATTTTTATTTTATCTAGGATATGTTTTATGTTTTTAGTTGAACTTTCCTTGTTTCTTAAAGTGACAAATACTTCAGCTTCTTTTTTGAGCAATTCTTCTACTAGATGGCTTCCTATAAATCCTGCACCACCAGTTACTAGGATTTTTTTATTTTTATAGAAATTCATTTTAATGTGCTTCAATGTTTAATAAATGCGGTTTTGTTTTTAGGTAATCCATACCATCTTTTAGTGTTTGTGTTAAAGGTATTTGCGGTTCATATCCTAACTCTTCTTTTGCTTTTGAATAATCACATACTAATATTTCTACATCAGCTGGTCTGAACCTGCTTTGATCTATTTCCATTGTATAATTTTTAACGCCTGCTGTATCTGCTGCTAGTTTTATAAGATCCTTAATTGATATTGCCATTCCATGCCCTATGTTGTAAGGTGTTCCTTTCTTTGCTTTTTCAATTGCCAGTAAGTATGCTCTAACAGTATCCCTTACATCTGTAAAGTCCCTAATAGGATCTGGGTTTCCTATGATAACTTTGTTTGTTTCACCATTTGCTATTTTTAAAATTTGCCTGTTTATTACACTTGTAACAAATTGCAGCCCTCTTCTTGGACCTGTGTGGTTAAATGCTCTTGTTATTACAACAGGCATGCCATATGCTTCATGATAATTTTTTCCCATTAATTCCATTGATACTTTAGATACTGCGTATGGTGATTGAGGTCTTAGTGCGTTTGTTTCTTTTATTGGCGTTTCTTCTGGATATACAAGACCATATTCTTCACTGCTTCCCGCAATGTGAATTGCTTCTATATTATGCTTTGAATTTCTTAGAGCTTCGAAGATGTTTGCACTGCCAATTATGTTTGTATCAAACGTCTCTACTGGACATCTGAATGATGTTGGAATAAAACTTTGTGCTCCAAGATGGAATATAACTTCTGGTTCTATTTTTTTTATTGCTTGATATACTGATGGTGGGTCTTGTAGATTTGCTTCTATTATATTTACCTTGTCTAGAATATGTTTTATATTTGGGTATTCTGGAACACTTTGTCTTCTAGCCAAGCCATAGATTTTTGCTCCTAGTGATAATAGTTTATCTGCCATGTGGCTTCCTGCAAATCCACTTATACCAGTTATTAGAACTCTTTTGTCTTCCCAAAATTTTTGGTTTGGATTATTTGCTCTTGAATTAGCATTTTCAAATTTTTTTAAGTAATCCTCTTTTGCTTCTGGATTAATAATAAATCCCTTTGCTTTAAGTTGATCGTAAATAGATTTATTCATTTTAATGGCCTAATAACCCCATTTTTAAATTTTGTGAAACTTGATTTTATATATTCATTGTTAGATTTTAAATTAATAAATTATTTAAGCCAAATTTTAACAAGGTTTTTATGAAAATTGCTTATCTGGCTGCTTATTTTTATCCTATAAGGAGCGGTATGGAAAATAATTGTTATTATTTAGCCAGAGAACTTGCTAAGAAGAATGATGTGCATGTTTTTACTGCTGATAGAAAGGATAATATATTGCTGAATAAAAATGAAGTAATTGATGGTATTAAAGTTCATAGGTTTAAAGTTTTACGTTATAAATATTATTTTTATTTTAGTTTTAGAATGTTTTATGAAATTATGAAGAATGATTTTGATATTATTCATGTTCATGGTTTTGGTTTTTTAATGCATGATGTTGTGATTTTTTTTAAAAAGATTTTTACAAAAACAAAATTGGTTTGTACACCCCATGGACCATTTATGGCTTTGAGAGAATATGATTTTTTGCAGAAACTAATAAAGTTTTTTTATATGCCTTTTCTTAAGTTGGTTGTTTCCTTCTATGATAATATTATTGAGGTAAATAATAAACAATTTGATATTTGGATGAAGGATCAATTTGGGGTTAAAAAGTCGCAAGTTATTTTTGTGCCTAATGGCATCAGGGCTTCTGAATTTAATAAGAGAGATTTTAGAAAATTTGAGAGCAAATATAATTTGAAAGGTAAGTTTGTTATAAATTATCTTGGAAGACTCAATAAATATAAGGGTTTAGATCAAGTTATTAATGTTCTGCCTTATATTATTAAATTTTATGATAATGTTGTCTTTGTTATTATGGGTAGGGATGGTGGGGCTTTACTTGAATTAAAACAATTAACTAGAAAATTAAAACTTGAAAAACATGTTTTGTTTATTGAAGATATTTCTGATGATGAAAAATTTGAGGCTTATGAAAAATCTGAAATATTTGTTTTTCCATCTGATTGGGAGGCTTTTGGAATTTCAATGCTGGAAGCAATGGCTCATGGAAATGCTGTTGTTTCAACTAAGACGGAAGGTGGAGAATTTTTAGTTGAAAAAGGTAATGGTCTTTTGTATAATTATAAGGATTTAACAGCTTTGAGGGATGCATTGATTAAATTAATAAGCGATAATAAATTAAGGGAAAAAATGCAGGCCAATAATATTAAAAAAAGCAGAAAATATGTATGGGAAAAAATAGTAGTTGATTTAGAAAAGCATTATAAGAGGTTATTAAAGTGAAGAAACTTGCAATTGTTGTTCCTTTCAGTTATCCATCAGCATGTGGTGTTTGGGCTAGTGTTGAAAATTTAATTCCTTTTTTAAAAAAGAAGTTTGAAGTGCATGTATTTTCTAGTAATGTTATTAAAGGTACAAATAAAATATCTAAAAATTATGAAACTATAGATGAAATTCACTACCATAGATTTCCTATTAGACTAAATTTTAGTGAGCATTCATCTTTTTGGTTTTTTTGGAAAGAATTAATTAAATTAAAACCAGACATTATTCATACGCATGTTTATAGGCACTTTCATTCTTTTCAAGCTTTAATTGTTGCAAAGTTATTGAATGTTCCTTGTTATTTGACAACACATGCCCCATTTTTAGATACTAAACTGAGAAAATTTTATGCTGACGCCATTGCTAGTTTTTATGACCTTGTTTTTGGAAGACTTACTCTTAATAAATATAAAAAAGTTATAGCAATAACAAAATGGGAAATACCAATACTTTTAGATATGGGTTGTTTGAAGAGTAGAATTTCTTTTGTTCCTAATGGTGTTGATTCTGGTTTTTTTAAAGTTCCAATTATTAATGACAAAATAAGAAAGGTTGTTTATGCAGGCAGGGTGTCTCCTGTTAAAAATTTAGAGATTCTTAATTCTTTAGCTATAGAGTTTTCAAATTTAGAATTTATTATTTTAGGTCCTTTACAACAGGGCTATAATTTTAGTGTTAGTTCAAAAAATGTTAAATTTATTAATAAAAAATACAATAAAAATGAGGAAATAAATTTCTTTAAGTCATCTGATATTTTTATATTACCAAGCATTAGAGAAGCAAATCCTCTTGTGTTAATGGAAGCAATGGGCGCCGGCAAAATTGTTATTTGTTCTAATAATAAAGGCTGCAATGAACTTATTGATTCTGGTAGGGGTTTTATATATAAAAACTATGATGATCTTAAACGAATTTTATATTATTGCATAAAAAACTATAAATCATTAAATAGACTAAGATTTAATGCACGCAAATTTTCTAAATCTAGAGAATGGAGTAAAATAGCACAATCAATTGTTAAAATTTATTTAAGTTAATTATTTTTTAACTTGTAGTTTATAATAAACAGTTGAAGCCTGGAATAGAAAAGCCATATTATGCTCATAAAAACCAGGTAATTTATTTGCAAATAATTCCATAAATTTTCTTCTAATTGGGAAATTTATCTTTCTATATAATACTTTATAGCCAAGGTATTCATAATCATCAAATGAGAAATAACTATAACCTCTTCTATGCTGCAAATCAACTGCCACATCTGCACATGTAAAATGAGGAACTATTATTTCTATTATTGCATTATTTTTAGATATTCTTACAAGCTCAGATATTATATCTGGGATGTTATCTAAGTGTTCTATTATGTTAAAGGCTATTATGTGGTCAAATTCTGATTTTTTAAAGGGATATGGGGTTTTATTTAAATCATGTCTTATGTCACATTTGACAGGCGCTTTTGGATGATCTAAATTTATGAATCCTTTTCTATAGTCTTTTCCAGATCCTATGTGCAGTTTTTTCATATATTTTTCCTTTACTAATTATTTTTGCAATTTTATAATTAAATGTATACAAAATCATTATTATTAATGTTATGAATATTAAAATCAAAAGCACTGCAATAATCTGCCACAAACTTGAATGAAATCTTATTATTAGAAGAATTTCAAGTATATTTAATATAAATAAATAATAAACAAAATTGGTCCTGTTTATTGATAAATTGTAAAATGCAATTACATATACATACGAGAATAAACTCATTACCAAAGCAAATGCAGCTATATACTTTGTAATTGCTATGTATTTACTTCCAAATAAAATTAATACTACTAATTTTGGCAAAATTAAATATCCTGTTATTACTCCAAGGCATACTATTGTAATTAATAAAAGAGCCTTTTTTAATAAGTGAATGTTTTCTTTTTTTAATTCGTGCATTTCCACTACTTTTGGAAATAATACAAATACTATTGAAAAAGAGGCGAAGAAAGCAATTCTTCCTAGAAGTGCAAATGCAACATAATATCCTGAGGTAATTTCATCAAAGTAATGTTTAACAAGCATAACATCTAGGCTATAGAATAATGTCAGTGTCAGCAAAGTTATAAATACAGGCAGTGAATATTTGTATATTGCCTTTGTATTTAATTCTTTTTTGTATGTTTTAAAGTATTTTTTTAATAGAATAAAACCGACTATAAAAGAAACCGCGTATGAAATTACTATCCCTAGTATTGCACCAAAAACATGTAAGCCAATATATACTAGAATTAATCCAAATATGAATTTAGATATTGCTTCCACAACAAAATTCCATCCAAGCTTGTTAAAGTTTTGTATTCCTTGTAGAAGTCCTCTTATTATGGGAAGTAGAAACATAAAAGGAATTGCTATTGAAACAACCCATATTGTTTTTACTGGAATATTTAAATATTTAGCTATGTAAGGAGATATTATTAGTATAATTATTATTGTTATTATACTAATAAAAAATAATTTCTTGCAGGATCTACTAAAAATATTACTTATACTTTTATAATCTTTTTTTGCTTTAAAACCTGCTATGAATTTAGATATTGAGGTTTGTATTACATAAAATGGTACGAGTAGTATGTATAATATTGAAAGTATTGCTCCAAGCACCCCATATTTTGCTGGATCTAATAATCTTCCCATTACAAAATGATAAAGAAAACCTGAAATGTTCATTATCATTGTTGCTACAAGCAAGACAAAACTGTCTTTTATCATCTTGTCTTTTTTTACTTTTTCCAGAAGATCTTTTATACTAACCATATCATACTGCTAAATACTAATTGTATTATTATCATAAAACATACAATTTGTTTCTCTGTAAATTTTCCTGTTCTTGTGAATAAATGAGGCAGTGAATAAATTTTATCTTTATGCCATGACTGTATTTTTCCATTTTTGTAATAACCATAACTTTTTGCATTAAATTTATGCCTTGCTTTTAATATAAATTCTATGAAAAATGGAATTGAACTTATTATTGCTGCTTTTTCAAGATTACCAACTATTGCTATTATTGCAAGAAAACCCCCTAAAAAATAAGTTAAAGAATCTCCTGCTAGTATTTTTGCAGGATATTTGTTATATAAATAAAAAGCCATTAATGAAAAAAGTACCACTAGAGAGATAATTGCTCCAATGTAACTTTTGTTTATATATGCGTAAAGGCCAAGCATTCCTACATAAATTATTCCCATACCTGCTTCCATACCGTTAAATCCAGCAAGCATATTAACCATATTAGATGCACCAACAACACCTATTGGTATTAATATCAAAGGATATATTATCCCCATATTTACTGTTCCTATAAATGGAAGCCACATTTCTTTGCTTCCAGCATTTATTACCATTAGAGGAACTGCTGCTGCAAGTGTTAGAAGCGGCTTTTGCCATTGTCTTAACCCTATTGAATTATCTTTTGACCTTTTAATAACTAAATCATCTAAGAAGCCAATCAAAGTTATTATTAACAAACTAATCATGCTTGCGAATATTAACATTAGATTTTTATCGTTTATTATTAAACCACTCCTACTCTCAAAGAAAAAGGTTCTATAAAATATAAAAAGCAACAATCCACCAAATACACCGACTAAAACAGCTAATCCCCCAGATATAGGCACTAAAGGCTTATCTTTTTTATTTTGATCTTTGACTAATAATTCTATTCTTTTTAAATATTTAATTAACCAAGGTGTTGTAAAATAAGTTACTATAAAACTTACAATTCCGTATATTAAAACTAAGTAATTCATAATAACAACCATTATATCCATATTAAAAACATTTCTGTCTATTCTTTATTTGCTATAGCCAGTAAACTTATACCTATTGG
>JACPCE010000002.1 GCA_016179945.1 Candidatus Woesearchaeota archaeon
TGCATCATCAAGAGCCTTGTCAAACTGCTTTTCATGCCTCGAATCTGCAAATAAGGCTATAAGAATTCTTTTGTCCTGCTTTGCGCTGCGCAGCTCAAAATTTTTTGATATTGATTTTAAAACTACAAAACAATATGGGCATCCGATTTCACTCTGGAATGGAAATCAAATTCTCCATACAAAAAACGAAAGAGCTATTCTTGCTGGAGAAGCTGCTTGTATAGTAGATCCACTTACTGCAGAAGGAATAAAACCCATAGAGAATATTAGAGAAGGGGAATTAGTATTAACTGCATCTGGTAAATTCAGAAAAGTAGTAAAAACAATGGAAAGATTTTCAGAATCATATAGAGTAATAAATATTTGGAAGATGCCAAAAGAAACTTTAACTGTAACAGATGATCATCCAATTTTATGTCTAAATAAAGAAACTAAAAAATCTCAATGGAAGTTTGCTTCAGAAATTACATCAGAAGATCATGTTGCATTATCTTACCCTAAACAAACAAATGATAAAGATAAATTAAATGTAATTGATTACTTAGAAAAAAACAAATACATTATAAAAGGGGGTTATATAATTAAACCAAATAAAGATAAAAATTATCCAAAATATAGTATACAAACAAAACCAATAAAAGCAGAAATAGACATTGATTATGACTTATTAAAAATTTTTGGTTATTATTTAAGTGAAGGCGATATAGATAAAGACAATGCTGTTAGATTTACGTTTAATTCTTCAGAAATAGAATATATGCAAGACTTAATATTATTAATGGAGAGAAAATTTGGAGTTAAAGCAAAAATAGAAAAATCAAATTTTGGAAATTGGTCAAATTTAAGATTTTTTTCAAGAATATTAGTAAAATTATTTAAATTTATATTGGGTGAAGGGTTTAATAAGAAAATAATTCCTTATTGGTTATTAGAACTCCCAATAGAAAAACAAAAAGGTCTCCTAGTAGGAATAATAAGAGGAGATGGATTTCCAACTAAAAATAGGCATACTACAAATATAAGAGCAGTTTTATCTAACAAAAACATGGTTTATGGAATTTGGACTATATTAGCTAGACTAGGTTATTTAGCAACTTTTAGAAAGGAAAGCCCAAAAAAATTAGCGACTACTGATTCTTATATAAGTTCATTAGACAGTTGTAATTCTGAAAAAATTTTTGATGAAGTTTTTATTGGAAGAGAATTTTATGGAATAACACAAGCTTCAATGAGAAGAGTAAAAGAATTATTTGTAGAAGGTGTTTTTTATTTACCTGTTAGGAATATTAAAGTTATACAAGAGTCTATTAAAGTTTATAATTTTGAGGTAGAAGGAGAACATACTTATGTAGCAAATAATGTTGCAGTACATAATTGTTTTGTCCTTCCGGTAGGAGATTCTATAGAAGAGATTTATTACGCATTAACAGCAATGGCAATGATACATCAAACAGGGGGAGGCACAGGATTTTCTTTCAGCAGAATAAGACCAGAAGGAGACCCAGTTCAGTCTACAAAAGGGGTTGCTTCAGGACCAATGTCTTTTATGAGAATATTTGATACATCAACTGAAGTCGTGAAACAAGGCGGATCAAGACGTGGGGCTAATATGGGTATTATGTATTACAAACACCCAGACATAAAAAAATTTATAACAGCTAAATCTAAAGATCGTGGATTCTTGCAAAATTTTAATATATCGGTTGCTTTAGATGAAGATTTTATGAAAGCTGTTGAAAATAATTCTGAAGTAGAATTATTAAACCCAAAAACTAAGAAACTAGTAACTATAGAAAAAGCAAAAGAACTATTTGATCTGATGGCTCAGTGTGCGTGGGAAACAGGAGATCCAGGTTTTGTCGTTATAGATAGAATAAACAATACAAATTCAAATCCAACACCAAAAATAGGACAAATAGAAAGTACAAATCCTTGCGGTGAACAGCCATTATTGCCGTGGGAACCATGCACTTTGGGAAGTATTAATCTCTCAAATCATGTTAAAAAATTAGAAGGTAAATATGTTGTTGATTACACAAAATTAGAATACACAACAAAATTAGCAACACACTTCTTGGACAATGTAATTGACATGGGAAATTATCCATTATCTGAAATAGAATATATATCTAAAGGAAACAGAAGAATTGGTCTAGGTGTTATGGGGTGGGCAGAAATGCTTGCAAAACTACAAATACCTTATGATTCAGAAGAAGCAATAACATTAGCAGAAGAAATTATGGGTTTTATAAACCTAAAGTCTTTAGAAGCCTCAGAAGAACTAGCTGAAACAAGAGGTGTTTTCTATAACTTTAAAGATAGTATATATGATGAAAAAAGTTCTTATTTCAGAGGCCAGTTGTCTCGCCCAAGAAACTGTGCAAGAACAACAATAGCACCAACAGGAACAATAGCGATTACAGCAGGATTGCAGGGCAGCGGCATTGAACCATTCTTTGCAATTGTATACAGACGTTATCAAGCAGAAGCAGTTGATGCTCTAAAAAAAGGAGAAGAACCAGACCCACGTTATGTTTATTATGAAGTTGTGCCTTTGTTCTTAGAAGTAGCAGAAAAACACAATTGGTTTGGACTTGACAAAAATACTTTGCTTAAGAAAATAGCAGACAATCATTCTTCTGTCCGTGGCATAAAAGAAATACCAACAAATATACAAAAAATATTTGTATCTTCCCATGATATAAATTGGAAGACACATATAGACCATCAAGCAGCATTTCAAAAACACGTTGATAATGCAGTATCAAAGACAATAAACATGTCCAATAGTGTTACTGTTGAAGACATAAAAGAAGCTTATTTATATGCATATAAAGCAGGCTGCAAAGGAGTTACTGTTTATAGAGATGGTTGTAAAGAAGTTCAAGTTCTTAATTTATCTTCTACAGAAGCATCTAAGAAGCAAAAAGAAGAAAAAAAAGAAATTGATTTTAGCAAAGGTATTTCCTCTGATTATTATGAGATAGAAACAGGTTATGGTCCTTTACATGTAAATGTAATATATGATAAAGAAGGTCCGCAAAGAATTTTTACTTCAATTCCACCAATAGGAACTGAATTAAGCAGTTTAACATCAGCACTTGGGGTATTCATGTCAAAAGCATTCCAGGCAGGTTATGACCCTCACAAAGCAATAAAACATCTTAATTCAGCAAAAGGAGATAGACCATACGGTTTTGGTCCAAATAGAATTGATTCAATACCTCATGGTGTTGCTATTGCATTAAAAAGACATTTGGAAAAAACAGGCAGAATTGGTGATAAAGAACAAAGAAGATTAACAGAGCATGTTGAAGTTAAGCAGCAGCATTGCACAAAATGTTATTCTCCCAATGTTGAATACATAAACGGATGTCCATCGCCAACTTGTTTAGATTGCGGACATTCTGAATGTAGTTAAAAATGTAAGTTGGAAAGTATGAAAAAACATAAGTTATCCAACTCGAAACAAAGAAAGGAACTTTGGTCTGAAGGGTTTTTTGCAGAAACAATAAGCCCAGAAAAAAATCCAGAAAAAATGAGAACTTTTCATATGAAACATAATGAGGAAATGAATTTTAACTGTTCAAAATGCAATGAGAGAATATCAACGCATAATAAAGACTGGCATGAAAATATGTGTGATTTGTGTTTTAATAAAATGTATTTTCCAGAATGACAAATTTTTTATTTCTTAATTAAATCCAATTCTTTTCTAATATTTTTTCTTAGTTTATGAGTATTGGCCCACATTGCATAGCCACTCCATCCCTCGAAGCTTGCATTTAATTCTTCATAACTTAAAATTTCTTCTTTATAAAGAAATATTTTATCTTCAATGTTTTTCTTGAATTTTATAAGATTACATTTTCTTAATAATTTATAATGATAAAATATCCTATAGCCTAAGAAATTTACCCCCTTTCTTAATGGAACAATGTTTGATTTATTGGGATGTAACTCTAGCTTTAATTCATTAATAAGAAATAGGTTTATCTCTTTTTTATAGTATTCTAAAAATTTTTTATTTTTATGAAATATTACAAAGTCATCAACATATCTTATGTAATATTTTATTCTTAATTTATGTTTAATAAAATAATCAAGTTCGTTTAGATAGACATTTGCAAAAAATTGTGAAGTCAAGTTTCCAAGGGGAATTCCGACACCCTTTATTTTTATTTCATAATTATCTAGTGTTTGTTTTATTAAAAATAAAATTTTTTCATCTTTAATTTTTCTATTTAATATTTTTAATAATATTTCATGGTTTATAGTTTCAAAGTAATGCTTAATATCTGCTTTAAGTACGTAACCAATAACATGATTATTATCAAAAGAATTCCTTATAGTTCTGCCATTGTTGGAAATCTTTCTTTTAAATTTATCAAACCTTATGACACCATTAAGAGTTCCCTTATTTACTCTGCTTGCATATGAATCATAGATAAATACTTTTTCAAATATTGGTTCTATTATATTTATCAGCGCATGATAGACTACCCTATCTCTAAAGGCAGAAGCATGAATTACTCTTGTTTTTGGGTCCCTTACAATAAATCTTTTTAGCTCTCTTGGTTTGTAAGTTAACAATTCAAGTTCTTTTTGTAAATTCCTTAATTCCTCTTCAAGATTTTCTTTAAATTTAATAACATAATCTTTATTTGTCTTGTTCTTCTTTGCTTTTTCAAAAGCCAGTTTAAGATTTTCATAAGAACATATAAATTTGTATAAATTATTGTATGTCTTCATAATTTTATTGCCCTAGATGTATTGGGATATTCCCAAGCCTGGAGATCTCGCCTGTTAAGATTTCGAGTTCCTCGGATTCCTATTGCAGTTCAAGTTGACCCTATCGGAATTCGCTCTGAACCTCACGACAGTTCTAGCAGGTGCATCAAGTTTCACTATGATTTTAATGTTCTTTCAAGACTTTCCCAAGGCCTATCATAATTACTAGTTATTATCATTGTACTTCATCGCATTTAAACTTAAACCGTCCATGCTTATGCATCTGCGTGTAACCCAACTTTGCAGTTTTTCATTGGTTTACTATCGGGAAGACAGTCCCTCATACAGCAAAATCTAGGGCAAGCAAAACAATAAATATCACCTTAATAAATTTTCTTTTTAGAAAATAAGAAAAGAAAGCTTTTTTAAAGATAAATTTCTGTGTTAAATTATATGAAACTAGAGGAAATAAATCAGGTTGCAGAAAAAATTTTAGGCCGTGCATTAAAATACAGCTTGAAAATAGCTGTAACAATCACACAGATTGATGATTAAGGAGAACATACACCAGTAACGATAAAAGTTCTAGATGAAGAATATAGTAATATAATTGAGGGTATAAAAGAACTTTTGATAAGTAACATTGATGCAGTAGTTACCTTCATGCTGCTTGATGAGTCAGGCAGGCAAGTTGCAAGCGAAAAACAGGAGAAAATTCTTGAAAAAGAACTATTACTTTCACTCGCTAAAACTGATGTGAATTCTACATACAAAGGATTTTTCAGGAAAAGAATGGAATTCTGGCATGAAACATTATTTCATCAAAAAAATTTTGCTTTCCTTACAAGAAATTACAGGCTTACTTACCAGATTATTGTAAGGCCTATAGGAAAAGTTACTGGAGCGAAATCTTTTAGTTTATCTGATTATTGGAGTAAATTTAAGTCTTTAATCCCTAAAAAGGAACAAAAATTATTAAGTGAAAAATCTGAAATAGAAAAACCTAAAGAATGGATAAAACTGCCAGGAAATACTTATGAAGATTATTCATATCTAGACTTATTAGTTTCAATATCAAGATATAATTTCAATAAAAACTGGAATGAATGCCAAAAATTACTGCATAAAAATAAAGAATTTATGTTAACAATAAGACAGTTTGTTGATTTTTTAAATTTGTTAAGATCTGGAGAAGTTGAATATAGTAATGGAGAAAAAGTTCCAAAAAAAGAAGTTGAAAGAATATTAAATGAAATAATAGAAGTAAGAAGCCCATGGAGATCTGAATGGCTTGATGCGAAGTTTATTAATAAAGAAGAACAAATTCATATAGTTTATAATAAATTAAATGCCGAAGGTGAAACAACAGAGGTTATAGAACCATTGAAGGATTGTCTAATAGAAGATAAAACTCCTGGGATAGGTTTTAATTCATGGTTAAATAATAAGGCGAAGCATGGACTTCCTTTAAATAATATTAAAGACGGTAGTTTATGGTACTGGTATCCAAGAGCGAATTCTGTCGTGTGGTTCAGGGCGGGTTCCGGTAGGGTCGTCTTGCTCTGCTTTGGGAATCCGGGGGACTCGGGCTCCAGGCTTGGGGTACGTCGCGCAAAAATTTTTAGGGTTGATTTATAATAAAATAACAAATAAGGATTAATGAATAAATATATAAAATAATTTTATTCTTTATTATGAATATTTATTAGATGCAATATTTTGTTCTTACATAGTTTATTATTCCTGGCTTAAACCAGAAAAATGTAAAGTTCTTGGAAATATAAAAAAATGCTAAATTTTTACTCCAGTTTTCGATCACATGCAATAAATTAATAAATAGAAGAATTTGCAAAATTAAAATGTTAGAATTAAATAAAAATAATTTTGAGGAAGAAATAAAAAAGAATAAAATTATAGCAGTAGATTTATGGGCAGAGTGGTGTGGTCCATGCAAAGCAATGTCCCCAATTTTCGAAGAGTTAAGTAAAGAAATGAAAGACATTAAATTTGCAAAATTAAATGTTGATGATAATACAGATATTGCAACTAAATTAGGTGTAATGAGTATACCAACCTTTATAGTTTTCAAAAATGGAAAAGAAATTGACAGGTTTTCTGGCAGCAGGCCAAAATCAGAACTAAAAGCAAAGTTGGAAGTCTCTTCTAAGAATTAATTATAATCCCATTTTTAATAATAATTACTTAAATATTTTTCTAGCAGTATTTAAGATTTTTCAGCGTTTTCTATACTTAAAGAAGTTTTAACAAAAGCCTTAGCAACTATTAAAGGAAATAATATTGTGGCATCTCCAAATACTTTAACCATTTTTGCTTCAGACAGTATCTTTCCCCAAGAAACAGCTTCATCAGGTCTGGCTCCAGCATCACTTCCATCAAATTCCTGTGCATTATTTATATAAACAGCATATTCTGCCCCATTTCTAAACATATTTGCATTGCAGATATGGTGTTTAACAACTCCAGAGCCTAAAATTATCAATCCAGTTTTTTTAGCAGTTATTGCAATGTCATTTATTTTTTTAATGTCATCAGCAATATCAATTTTAAATTTATCATTTTGATATTTATAAAAATAAACCATATCACCAATTGAACCATCAGTTATTGTAGGACAGAATACAGGAATATTATTTTTATGGCACCAGTAATAAATGCTTTCTTTATTGTTAATTTCTTTTCCTAAAATATCAATTAGTTCGCTAGGATTATAGCTCTCTTTAATCTTAGATAATTTATCTATTAAAGGAACAAAAAATTTCTCAAACTCAGCATATCTATCATTAGGAACAAAAATATTTCCTATTCTGTTTATTCCGGATTCTCTTAATTCTTTTCCGGAAGCAGTAAATTCACCTAGTAAAAAAGGTTTAATACATTTAATTAAATCCTCTTCAACACCGCCACCAGTAGTAACTATAACATCTATTAATTTATTTTCTGCTAAAAATCTAAATATATCCCTTAACCCAGAACTAACCATATTAGAAGTATATCCTAAAAATATTGTGCATTTATCTTCTCTCATTTTCTTTATAATTTCTATAGCTTTAGCTAAATGTGTTGCTTGAAATCCAGTAGTAAAATAACTCTCAATTATTTTTGAATAGTCAACACCATTACTAAAATCATAACCCTTGATGAAAATATTGGAATATAGATTTCCTTCAGGCATTCTTAATATATTCTTCTTTGCTATTTCTAATTTCTTTGACTCTTCCATTTTAAAGTAACTTAAATTATTAGAAAAAACTTATATAATTATCGTATAATTGTATTTGGTGCTAGAATGCTATAATTACCTTAATTAATTATCAAGTTTTATTTGATGACTTTTAAATACTCTGCCCTGTTTGGTTCGTAAACACAATTACCAGAAAAATTTCTATTGTAAAAAGGACAATTACACTCAGTTCTCTTTATCTCAGGAGCCAGACATCTTTCTCCCAAATCACCTCCTTCACCATATGGTTTTCCAAAATAAGCACACTTATTTCCCCTGCCTATAACGTTTAATAAGTGCACAAGTAAGATCTTATCTGATTCGTCTTCTTCAAGCTTTTCAATAACTAAAAACTCAGCAAGATTATAACCAAATTGTCGCATATTTAAAAATCTAGAAATTAGTTTAAATATTTTTATATTCAAAATTAGTTATGTTTATTAATATTTCTTTGATAATTGATATCTATGTATCTAATAGCAATAGGTGAAATATTCCTAAAAGGAAAAAATAGAATAAACTTTGAAAGAAAGTTAATGAAGAATATAAGGGCTATTTTAAATTTAAATCCAAATGATTTGGTTAGATTTAGAAATAGATATCTGCTAAAGATAGAACAAGAACCTAATAACCTAAAAAGAGTTTTTGGAGTAATTTTTTATACAAGAGTTATCGAATCAAAATTAGAAAATATAGACCAGGCAGCACTTTCTTTAATATCAAGTGAAAAAACTTTCAGAGTAAGCGCAAAAAAATCAATATCTTTAAAGAAAGATTCACAAAAAATAAACGAAGAGATGGGTGCTTATATTTTATCTAAAAATTCAAACATAAAAGTGAATCTAGAAAAACCAGAAATAGAAATAAAAATAGAGGAAATAAGCAATAAATTTTATTTATATAAAGCTTCAGATATTACTAGATGTTTTGGCGGTTTACCAGTGGGAACTGCAGGATTTGTTCACCTAATTGTTAATGACGATGTAAATTCAACAGTTGCGGGGTTTTTATTAATGAAAAGAGGATGTATAATTTCTGTTTCCCAAGACCTTCCATTATTGCACAAATTTGAATCAGGTTTTAATATAAGGATAAGGGGGGAAAAAATAACAGATATTATTGCAACTGATGAAAACTTTGAAAATTTTAATTTAAAACAAGATGAAAAAATGATACTAAGACCATTATTAGGATATACAAAAGAACAAATAAAAAAAATGTATGAAGAAATAGTTTCTATTTAAATTCCATTTTCATTAATGGATAAACCCTAAATTCATCACAATCAGGATTTTCTAATGAATATTTGTTGCATTTGTATATTCTTTGGTCTCTTCTTACATAGTCAGCAAATGGAGAACTTAACGTTCCGCAACCATAAGAAAAAAGACCCATTACACCCAAAATAATTTTAACTTTACTTTTATTTATCAATCTCTCAAGCATATAGACCACCTCAATAATTCTGTAGTTGAATTTGTTCATAAATATAACTTAGAAATTTCTGAAAAATTTTCAATTAAGTGAAAATATAGTATAATCTAAAGTAGCATATATAAAAGAATTTAAAAATTAAATAAATTTATTGTTCAGAACCGCCAGTAGGTGGCATGTCTTCGCCAAGACCCCTATATATTTGTGCAAAACTT
Organism: Candidatus Woesearchaeota archaeon; assembly: GCA_016179945.1. Taxonomy (GTDB): domain Archaea; phylum Nanobdellota; class Nanobdellia; order SCGC-AAA011-G17; family GW2011-AR18; genus JACPCE01. The sequence goes on from JACPCE010000002.1 coordinate 9,622, forward strand.
GGAGTTACTACAATCCAGTCTTCTCCAAAACCTGCAATATCCCCTTCAATAGCTTCACAAGTCTTCTTCAATTTACTTACTGCTCTCTTTAATTCCACTAAGTCTTTGTCTTTAAGTGGTTTTATATTAACAAGAGCAACAGTGTAACCCTCTCTTAAGGCATCAAGCGCTGGTTTTATATCAGCAAAATCTTCAACAATAAAAGGCCTTACGACAACTTTTGCCTTGCCTGACCTATCAACAGGCCTAGCACTTATTTCAACATAATCATCTGTAAATTCGTCTGATGGTTGTTTCCCTGAGAATAATTTTTCTAATACACCTGCCATTTTATTGTAATAATAGTACACCGATATATAAATATTTCCCTTTTCTTTTTTACTATTAACGAATTAGTAAATTATCTAATAATAATTAGAAAATATATTTAGTTTACTTACTTTCTAGCCTAGAAACAACACTCCAGATCTGCATTCTGGCGTGCTGAGGCACATTTGGGTCTTCAGCAACATCACCTAATTCTTGTAGTGATCTGTCAATCTTTATACTAACATTGCTTTCTTGTTCATCAGCAAGTATGTCTATGGCGTTTTTGACCTTAATTCTAACGTTTTTTGGTATTGTTGTGTCTTTTTCTATTACAGACAAGCCTTCCATTATATCATTAAACTTTTCAACTTCAAACATTTTAATCTTCCTTCTTCTTCATTTGTTTTAAAACATCAGATTGTAAATTTGCAGCTTTTTCTTTAAGTTGATTTTCCTGTTTCTCTATGTTTTTAATTCTTAGTTCTAAAATTTCCTTTTTACCATGAAGGTCTTTGTTTATATTTTCCTTGTCAGATGCTACCATTATAGAACCAATAATTTTATAGGTTTTGCCTTTGGCTTTTTCTATTTCCTCTATTGCATTGTCTACTTCAATTAATTGAGTTTGAAAATTTTGTTTCTGCATCAAGAAATTTTGTATATTTTGTTCTAACATTTGTAATTGTGCGATTTTATTTTCTGTATCTTTGTTAACTTCCATACTAAAAACTTCCTCCAAAATAGTTTATATTTGAAAACATTACTTCCATGGTTTTATACCGCTTCTACTACAGCACTAGTGACTCTTGGTTTGTATAATATTTTAGAACCACAATAAGGACATCTAACTCTCTTTTTAACTAATTCAAATTTTATTTCTTTTTGGCAATCTAAACATACATAATTAGTCATTGTAAAATTTCCTCCAACTATTTTATTCCCCTAAGTAAAAAGCCTTACCAGTAAATTTATGACTGCACTTATTGCAAGCCCATATTCCCTTTGCTACTCTTTTTACTGCTGTTTTTGAACAAGAAGGGCATTCATAACACATCTTCTGTCTTTTTTCTATAGCTAAAACTTTCTGTCTTACTGTTAAACCATAACGAACTCCAAAACGCCCTGTTGAACCAACTTTCTTTGTAGATGTCATTTTTATCTAAAATTATGTTTGTATGGTGATTTTGTAAGATTTATAAATATATTGGATGGGATGGGGCTACTGGAATTTGAATCCAGACCTCAACCTTGCTTTTCTTAAATAAGAACCCAAGGGTCGTATCCTGGCCAAGTTAGACGATAGATATAGTATAGGTCATAAGACTCTATATCCCCATTAAAGTTAACTTGGCTAACCCATCCAGAATTTAAAACAAATAATTTATTTTATAAAGCTGTCGATATTTACTTTTAAAATTTCTTGAAGTTTTTGTTGTTTTCTTGGATTACTAAATCCAATATACTGGTTATTTTTTAAATATCTTTTGAGAACTTTGCATAAATAGATTATGCGTTGCAGACTAAATATGATAAGGTTAAGAAGTTAAGAAATAACCTGGAAGAATTTAATAAACTTGTAAACTGGAGAAAATTCTTAAGATTCTTTCCAGCAAGAAGCAGCTTTGTTGGAAGACCAGAATATTAGAAGATATTAATGATTAAAATATTATTTCTTCTCCTACAAAAAGATTATCCATAATATCTATCTTGGTATTTAAAAATTCCTTCTTCATAGGTTAGCTGTCTGCAACTATCTGGTAAAATATTTTCATTTACTTATCCTTGTGTTGCATAAGTTTTTACTTTAGCCTTAATAAGAAATTTTGATAAATTCATTGTAACTACTTAAATATTTATTTCTTAGCAGATTCTTTCTTAGGCGCTACTGCAGGTGTTGCTCCTGTAGCTGGTTTTGTTGCATCAGGTACTGCACTTGTTGCTTTAGCTGCAGTCTCTGCTTCTTTTACAGCTTTAGCTTCTGCTTTTTGTTTTTCAACTTGTTTCTTTTTAATATCTAGTTCTTTAGCCAAAGTTTCAAGCTGTTTCTTTTTTTCAGCATCAGGTTCTGTTTTCTCTGATTTAATTAAATCATTATATAAACCTTCATCAATTTCTTTCAAAATATCTTTAGCATCTTTTCCATCAATTAAAATTCCAGCAGATTGACAGCTTCCAACAATAGTTTTAACAGCAGATTTAAGATTATTAACCAATAAAGAAGAAGATTTCATTCTAGCAACTTTAATTACTTGCTCAAAAGATATTACACCTGCTTTATTTACATGGGGTTCTCCAGAACCCTTCTCAATATTTATTTCTTTCATTATCAATTGAGAAGCTGGCGGAGTTCCTATTGTAATTGTAAATTCTTTGGTTTCTGTATCGACAATAACCTTAACAGGAACCTTCATACCTTTGAAATCTTTAGTTTTATCATTAATTTGGGAAACTACTTGCCCTATATTCACTTTCATTGGTCCCAAACTAGAGCCAAGTGGAGGACCTGCACTTGCTTTGCCACCTTCAACCAATGCATCTACTATTTGTTTCTTTCCCATTTTATTAGACAATAGTCTTAAGGATTTAAAAACAATTTATAAGGCTTTCTAGTTATAATTTATAGTAGAAAAATTTAAAAATAAAGTTACATTTAGATTGTCATGTGGAAAAATCTTGCTCCTTCTTTGGTAAGACAAAGAATTATTATAGAATGTACAACAACAAAAATAGTAGAACCTTATCAGATCAAAGATTATTTATTAAAATTAGCTAAAATAACTAAAATGGAAGTTTTATCAGAACCATTTGCATATACCGCCCATGAAATGGGTTATGGTGGTTGGATTCATTGGAAAAGTTCAGGAAGTCATGTTTATAGTTATCCGACAACACCCCCATTATTTACAGTGGATATTTACACATGCAAACCATTCTCTCCAGAAAAAGCAGTTGAATTTACAAAAAAATATTTTAAAGCTTTACAAATAGTATGGAAGGAAATAAAAATTTAATCCTCATCTTTCTTTTCTTCTATGGTTTCATCAGAATCTCTTCTTATGACTTTAACCCAGTCCATTTTGACAGTTATTGGTATTGGAATTGCAGCTTCCAACAATTCAACAACAACCTCTTCTTTAGTCTCATCAATTCTTTTTACTTTGGCTTTCTCTTTCTTAAATGGACCATGAATAATTTCTACAATATCTCTTTCTTGAATATTCATAGGTGCTTTTATCTGTTCTAGCATAGGCTCTATTTCTGAAAAATTTACTTCCTTAGGAAGCAATCCCCTAGAATAAGGAATCCCAAAGCAAGCCTGCTCTGCATCTTCCCTTGTTTTAGATTCAATAAATATATATCCCCGCATTCCATAAGCATTAATTACACTATAAACTTCAAGATTTTTCTTTTTTACATTAGTATCAATAAAATCCATTACTTGTTCTTCCCTATTGGCTGTTGTTCTTATTGCAAATATTTTGTTTTCCATTTTTTTCATTGAAGGAATAATTGCCATAACATATTAATGACAAAACCAATAAAACCTATAACCAATATGCCTATTCCAGTTACTTTAACTATTACTTTCAATTCTTCCCTTGTAGGTTTTTTAGTAACTTGCCATACCCTTCTGCATTCCACTATAAATGATTTAAAACGTTGTGTAAGAGAAGGTTTGCCAACTTCTTCCATATATTTTTGATAATAGAAAAGGTATTTAAATGTTATTATGAAAAGCTATATTTTATTATCTAAGTTAAGCTTATAAATTTTTATATTTGTTATAAAATTATGACACTTGATAAATTATTACCTAATGAATGTAAGATTGGAAGAGAAGATTTTACTCCAGTAAGAGGACTTTTAGATTATAGAAGAAGAACAGCAAGATATACTGATGTTATGTGGTCAGATGTAAATATGCCCTTAGCTAGTTCAATAACAGATAGAGATGCTTTATTATTTGGCTGGAATACAATAATATTTTCTCCACTAGTCCTAACTTTAGGATATGCACTCTACAAATATTTAATTTAAATATTCTAAACTTCTTATATATACTTTATGGTTTTCTATTTGTGTTCTTAGCCCAGCAATTTTATCATCTAAAGTATAATAAGAAGTGCATTCTGGTAAATTTGGTCTGTTTTCTATAAGAAAGCAATATCCCCTATTATTTTTGTTATTGCAACTTCGTGGTTTCGTCTATGTATTTCTATAGCCCCATCACTTAATTCATCTAAAAACATTTTAATCCACAAAATCAATACCTAATTCTTCTTCCATATCTTTCTTTTTCTTGACAACAACAGGTCCGCTTTTCTTCCCACCAAATATTTGAGGGCTTCTTACACCAGTAACAATTAACAAAGTTCTTATTGTTGTATCTAAATCTTCTGATATCTGCGCTCCCCAAATAGTTCTTGCATCTTCATCTAATCTTTCTGTTATAGTTTCAACAATTTTCCTGGCTTCATCCAATGTCATGTTTGGACCGCCAGAAATATTAATTAAAGCACCATTGGCTCCAGTAATATCAACATCAAGCAAAGGATTTTGTATTGCCTTTTCTACAGATTCTATGGCTCTGTTGTCAGAATCACTTTCACCAACACCAATCATTGCAACCCCGCCCTTGCCCATAACTGTTTTTATATCAGCAAAGTCCAAATTTACCAAACCAGGCTTTGTAACAAGTTCTGCTATGCCTTTTACAGAATTAGTTAATATTTCATCAGCAACTTTAAATGCGGTATGCAAAGGCAAGCCAGGACAAAGCTCTAATAACTTATCATTAGGAATAACTATCAAAGTATCAACAGTACTTTCCAATTTTTCTAAACCAGATATAGCATTTCCATATCTACGTTGGCCTTCCATAGCAAATGGCAAAGTAACTATAGCAATAGTTAGTATTCCTAATTTTTTGGCAACTTCAGCAACAACTGGCGCAGCACCGGTGCCTGTGCCACCCCCCAAACCACAAGTAATAAAGATAATATCGGACCCTTGTATGGCTTCTTTAATGTCTTTTTCACTTTCCTTTGCAGAATCTTCTCCAACTTTTGGTATTGATCCAGCACCCAAACCACCTGTTAGTTCTTTTCCTATTAAAATTTTTACATTAGCATTAGTATAAAGCAAGTCTTGAGCATCTGTATTTATTGCTACTGTTTCTGTGCCAGAAATTCCAACCTCAGACATACGATTTATAGTATTATTTCCTCCACCGCCACAACCGATAACTTTTATCTTTGCTTTTTGTTTAGCTACAAGAGATTCTAGTTCTTCATCAATAGCAGTAACTTTTTTTGGAGCTTGTTTAAGCCCAGAAACAGAAATTCTCTGATTAACCTGCCTTAATAAACTATCCATATAAGCATAAACTACAAAACTAATATTTAACATTATCGGCGAAAAGTCGCATATTTTTTAATAGAAATATCTAAGATTACATTAGTTAAATATTACACTAACATCTAGTATTAATTTCTTAGCCTTTTCTATTACTTCTTTTTTGGCTTCTGTAGGAATTGTAACTTTAAGGCTTATTCTGATTTTATCTCCTTCCATTTTTAAATCATATTCTTTATCTGAAACATTCAGCATGTTTTCTATTAAGGATTTAATTTTTTCATCATTTCTTTCTACAATTCTATTTATTTTAACATTATAGGTAAGATTTTTTCCTGCCAAAGGATGATTAAAATCTATAGTAACTCTTCCACCAGTAACAGACCTTATTGTTCCAATTAGTCCACCAGCATGAATTTGCAGTCCTGGAAAAGGATTTATTTTTTGTTTTACAAGAATATCAGAAGGCATTATTTTTATCAAATTTGCATTTTTCTTGCCAAAACCTTCTTCTGGTTTTAATTCCAATATATAATTTTCACCAACAGTTTTATCAACAAGAAATTTATCTATAGCTTGAAGAACTTGATTTTCTCCTAAGCATATGATTCTTGGACCATATTTAGCATTTTCATTATAAATTTTCTCTTTCTTTGCCAACTCTACATCAGTTAAATCAAAAATTTGATTTGTATCTTTAATTCTTCCAACATAATCAATTTCAATGAAATCCCTTTCTTTTGTCTTTGTCATTAGGACTTGGGTTCTAAGAATATATTTAAAGTTTGTTGTTGTAACACAATAAAAACATTTTTATATCCATAGATAAATAAAGAAACTATGTTAATATTTCCAAAAGATGTTGATGAAAAAATTCTTGAATTTTTAGGGTCTAGTGAAGAAGGTAAGTATTGTAAAGTTGAATTTTCTATGTCTGCAAATACAGATTATTGGAGTAATAGTTTCAAAATGGAAAACCATCCCTTCTTTAATCTAAAAACAACAATACAAAGGCCCTACTTAGAAAAAATAAACCTATTAGCTATTAATAATTTAGGTGGAATAACTAAGGTATTTAAATGTAGTATTCCCAAACAAACTTTAGATGAAATTAAAAGTGTTATTTCCACAACAATCACAGACTTAAAAAGAACATCAGAATTTATAGAATTTGAATTTGGTGGGGGTTGGGTTAGAAAGAAATTTGTAAAACTCAGATTTCCTATTAAGATAACTGGAGATATACGTAGAAGAAACATTTATAGATCCTTTTCAGCCAAACAAGTAGAAATAATAATTGATGTTGTAATAAGAAACTAATTCTATTAATTTAACGAAAACATTTATAAATCCCACATTTACTACAGGTTTATGGCAGAAACAAAACTTGTCCAAGCAGGAGATCTTAAAGTTGGAAGCTATGTAATTTTTGATAATATTGCATGTGTTGTTAAAGACATTCAAACATCAAAAACAGGAAAGCACGGTTCTTCTAAATGTAGGATTGAAGCTGTTGGAATTATAAACAATCAAAAAAAGATTCACCTATGCCCTTCAGGTGATAATGTTCAAGTTCCAATTATTGAAAAGAAAAACGCTCAAGTATTATCTGTTCATGAAGATTCAGCTACAGTAATGGACAATGAGAGTTACGAAACCTTTGACATTAAAATACCAGAAGAATTAAAGGAAAATGTTAAAGAGGGCAGTGTTGTAAATTACTGGATAATAATGGACGAAAAAGTAATAATGCAGGTTAAGTAATATGGTAAAATTTCCTGAAGCTAACAAAAGATTATTTGGTAACGTTTTTGTTTGTAGAAAGTGCAAGACAAAAATAAGAACAGATCCTGCGAAAGTTAGAAAAGGAAAAGTTATGTGCAGAAACTGTAATTCAAAGGCATTAAGGCCCGTAAGGAAGAAGTAGAATGAATTATGATTTACTGTTATTAGTTTTATTCTATATATTTTTGCTTATAATTTTTAAATTATACAGAAATAAATTTGAAGTTCAGTGGAAAATTTTCGCTTTATACAAGACAAAAATAGGAATAAAATTAATGGAAAAAATTGCTAATAAATTTCCAAAAGCATTAAACTTTCTAGGATATGTAAGTGTTTTTATTGGTTTCATAGGTATGGTATTAACAACTATTTTTATTGCTTATTTTACATACAAACTATTGTTTGTTCCAAAAGCAGAAGCAGCACTTGCACCCCTACTTCCAGGAATTTCAGTAAGTGACAAGCTTCCAGTTTTATCATTTTGGCATTGGATAATAGCAATACTTATTGTAGCTGTAATACATGAATTCTCACATGGAATATTTGCTAGATTAAAAAACATAAAAATAAAGTCTTCAGGTTTTGCATTCCTAGGGCCAATACTTGCAGCCTTTGTCGAACCTGATGAAAAGGAATTAAAAAGAAAACCAATAAGAGATCAGCTATTTGTTTTTTCAGCTGGCCCCTTCTCCAATATAATATTAGGGATTGTAATTCTTTTAATATTGTCTTTTGTATTTGTTCCAATAGGAAATGCAGTTACAGAAATAAAAGGAGTTAATTTAATTGATATTAATGATACCTTACCAATAAATAACAGCGGACTAAAAGCAGGACAAATAATAGAAGAAATTGATAGTGTAAAAATAGACAAAGTAGACATAATTCCTAAAATTCTTGATAAAAAATCACCAGGAGATATGATTAATGTAAAAGCAAACGGAACTTACTACAATTTTTCTCTTGCATCAAGGCCTGAAAATTCTAGTAAAGCTTTAATTGGCGGGGTTTTTGGAAACTACCAAGTAGAACTTAAAGAAAATTACAAAAATTTCTCATGGATTTACAAAATTTTTGGTTGGCTTGTTATGTTATTTTTCTGGATATTTAATATAAGTATTGGTGTTGGTTTGTTTAATTTATTGCCTCTTGGTCCCGTAGATGGTGGCAGAATGTTTCATTCAGCAATGCTCCATATTACAAAAAACAAAAATAAAGCAATGAAAATACTCAATTATGTATCTTTTTTCATTTTAGCAATGATACTAATTAATTTAATGCCTTTTATAATAAGAATGTTAAAATTTATATTTTCCCCATTATTTTAATAAATATGAAAAAAGAATCATCAATATATGAAGACAAAAAAGTAAAGATCATTCTTGCAAATTATCCATTGACTAAAGGACACACAATTGTAATATGGAAAAACAATATTAAAGATTTAAAGAAATTACCTAAAGAAGATTATGAATATTTAATGGATAAGGTTGATGAAGCAAGAAACGCTTTACTTAAAACATTTAAAGTAAAAAAAGTTTATTTAGTTTACATGGATGAGTTGCAACATGTTCATTGGCATTTAATTCCAAGATATAAAGAAAAAGGATTTAAGGTCTTTAAACACAAACCTAAAAAAACAAAAGACTTTTCTTTGGCAGAAGAAATAAAGAAAAACTTCATTCTAAAAATTTAATAGAGGTAAGCTTTTAAACAAATTAAAAATTAAAAATATATGTTAATCGACGTTCATTCACATTTGACATTCAAAGCTTTTGAAAAAGACTTAGATGAAGTAATTGAAAGAGCAAAAAATGCTGGTGTCGTTGCAATATTATGTTCTGGTGTTGATCATGAAAGCAATGTTAAGGTTTTGGAATTAAGTAAAAAACAGAGTATAATAAAATCTTCTTTGGGAATTTATCCATTGGATGCAGTTGGTCTTGGTCACTATGATGATGTTCCAAGAGAAACAAGAGCTATAGATGTTGATGCAGAAATTGAATTTATAAGAAAAAATAAAGATAATATAATATCAATTGGAGAAATTGGATTAGATAAATCACCAGAAGAACCAAAATTAAAAGAACAAGAAGAAGTTTTTTGGAAAGCGATTAAACTTGCAGAAGAAATAAAAAAACCAATAGTAGTTCATACAAGAAAAGCAGAAAAAGAATGCATTGAAATTTTGGAAAGTTCAAAAATAAAAAATGTTGTTCTGCATTGCTTTACAGGAAATTTAAAACTAGTAAAAAAAGCAGAAGACCTGAATTTTTATTTATCAATACCAACAATTATTACAAGATTAAAGCATTTTCAAGAAGTAGTTGAAAAAATTTCTCTGAATAATATTTTAACAGAAACAGATGCACCATACTTAAGCCATATAAAAGGAGAAAGAAGCGAACCAAGCCACATTAAAGAAACAATAAAAATTATTGCACAAATAAAAAAAATAACAGAAGAAGAAGCAGAAAACATAATTTTTTCCAACTATCAAAAAATTTTTCTAAAAAAATGAAAAATCGTAAAGTATTTAAGTACAAATTACGCAAGAATTACTATAATTTTCCTGTCTTCAACCGGGAATAAGAGGTGATAAAATGGCAAAAAAGAAAGCAGCAAAAAAGAAGAAGAGATAAATTCTCTTCTTTTTTTAATTTTTAATTTATTTTTTTATTCTAATTCTACAATCATTCCATCTTTTCCTGGATTTATAATTAAACTTTTCTTGATTTTATCCTGTTTCTTAAAATTTTCATGAAAATGTCCGCAAAAAGTTAGTATTGGTTGTATTTCCTCTACAAATTTTCTTGTACTTTTGCACCCGCGATGGCCAAAAAAAGGAAGATAATCAACCTTGGTGCCATATATTGGTGCATGTGTAATAAAAATCAACTTTTTTTTATTGTATAAAAAATTTTTAAACTTCCTAAAAATATCATCAAATTCTTTTTCTATAAAAGAAAAACCCCCGGTTCCCCACCCAAAAAATAAATAATCCCCAAATTCAAAAGTATTTCTGTGTAAATTTATTAAATTTTTATTTTTATTACAAATATATTTTATTTCATCAGGAGATTCATGGTTTCCAGGAATAATTAAGGTTTTAATTCCAATATTATTTATGAATTTTGAGGTTTTGTCCAATTCAAAACCAAATACAGAAATATCGCCGCAGCATATTAAAAGGTCAGGCTTCTCTTTAATTGCTTTCTCCCTTATCCTATCAAAAGCATTTTTATTTAGATGAACATCTGTGAATGCCAGTAATTTCATATAAAAATAATAAATTAATGCGATTTAAATTTTTTGGCATTCTTCATTAAAATAACCAATCATAAACGCAGCTTCCTCTAAGCTTATTTCATCATTATCTAACAAATCACTAATATCTTTGTTGTTTTCTTTCATTAAATTCATTTTTTACACCCCCTTTTATGTCAATAGGCAGCCTTCTAAGTTGCACACTAAAAATATTAGATATTTTTTCAAGTTCAAAATCAATAGGTAACATTTTACCACCCCCAATAAAATTTAGAAATTTATTTTAAAAAGCCTTACGTGCAAGTACCTTGACGTGCCGTCCACACCCCATAAAGGAAACATATTTTATAGAATATATGAATTAAAATATTTAATTATTATACAAAAAATTTAAAGAACAACTAAATTATTCTGCGTAGTTTACAATTGTACGTTTTCCAGATTCATATATTTCATCCTTAAGTGAAATTATTTTCTTATCTTCTAACTCCTTTAGTTTCCTTTGAAATGTTCTATAACTTTTTCCCTCATTAGACTCATAAATCTTAAAAATTTCTCCTTTAGTCTTTCCAGAGTTTTCTTTTATAATATTAATTATGGCTTCAGTATCTTTATCTGTATTTAAGTCTGCAATATCTAAAGAAACAATAGCCTGTCTAACATATTCTAAATTTATTTTTCTTGAACTATTATTTTCAGCTATTTCTCCAGATTGTTTAAATAAAAATAAACCAGCGCGTATATCCTGACATGCAAAGGTTTTTTTAATTATAGAATCAAATGCTTCTTTTTCTAAAACATCAGGAACAAAAGCATACTCTGTTCTTTGTTTTAATATAGATTCTGTTTCATCATAATTATAAGGTTTAAATTCAATTAAATCTGGAATTAATCTTGATCTTATCCTATCGTCAACTTTAGCAACAAAATCATTATCATTTGTTATTAATATAATGCACCTTCTATGAAAATCCTCAAGTATGTTATATATTATGTTGTGGTCTTGTAATTTGTCTGCTTCATCTAATATAATAACAGCAGATTTTTCGTTTATTATTTCAGATGCTGAATTCATTAACTCATCAAAATTTTTATTATGCGTCCATTTATAATTTATTTGCTGGCATATTTCAGAAATAATTTTAAATGATGTATCTCTTTTCCAGCAGTTTATGTATAAACAATAAACCTCGTTGCTATATTCTTCTTTTAGTTCATTCAATACGTGCCTTAATGAAACCGTTTTTCCAACACCCGGCTTTCCCAAAATAATTATGTTTTTCCCATTCCTTCTTTGGAGTAATGGTTTTATGCACGTTGCTATATATTTTTGCTGTGATTCCCTAAAAGGAACCAGTTTTGGCTGATAGTCAAAATCTAAAAATTGAGGATTAAGAAAAATAGATTCATCAGAACTTAATATATTTTCAAACAATTCTCCCATAATAAAAAGGAATTATTAAACATTTTAAGCTTTACTAATCTAAACAACAAATTATGCCGCCCTCTCAACAGAGGTTTTGGCCAAATTAAAGTGTATAAATTTCAATCTATTATCTATTTCCCCTGAATAAATACCAAGCATTTTAATTAGAAAATATAATTCCTTACGATTTGCCTTAGGTAAATTAATGAAAGCTTTATTAAAATATAGATCCGGGTTATTACAAATATTCCAAATACTATTATATATTCCATCAAATTTGGTAAGCAATGTCAAACTTATCTCTTTACCAGAAAAGAGAATTATGTTATTCGGATAAGTTTCATCTTCCTTTAATAAATTTAAATAATTTTTTTCATATTTATCCAAATCATCAACTGCCTCTTTAAAATCAGTTGTTTGTATTAATTTATTTTGATTGTTTGTGATAAAAAACTTAATTTTATCAACATAATCTCTAGTCATAAGTATTAATTTACTAGTATTCAAATCTATGGGGTTTTCTCCCCCAAAACCAAAAAAAATACTAAGCAGACCAGTAAAAATACCCATATATTTTAATGAAAAAACAAGTTTATAAAGTTTAGTAATATATTAAATTTCTTTTATTCCGTCTTTAGTTAAAGCTAAAAACCTCATACCTAAACCCAATTGTAAAATAGCAGACATCATTGCCATATGTTCCTTTCCTTCGCCTGAAATAACGTTCACTGCAACTTCTGTACCCGTTAATTTTCCATTTAATTGGTTTTTTATATTATCCCTTAATTCTTCTAAACCAACTCTTGAGTCAACAACAATCATTTCAGCTTGCTTTGTGTTTGTAAAATTTTCTTTCCCAAAATCATTTGTAATTAAGAATATTTTCTCCCAATCCCCATCATTAACAAGCCTAGAAACGTGCCCCCAAGTTCCCTTTCCAGTACTTAAACAAGCAACTAAATAAGTCATAATAAAATGAAAATTAATTTGTTTTTAAAGTTTTGTATGGTTTAGTAGAAATTTATTTAGAATATCTGCCACCAACGTCTATTGACAATTTTCAGAATTTTCGGCTCAGTAGCTTTGCAGAAAACCTCAACTTCATGAATATATGCATAAGTTTTTCCATCAAATTTTGGAGCTTCTTTATAATCTTTAAACAATAATTTTACGTATTGAGGAAAGTAACTAAGCATATCCTCAAAAATCCCTATAATCGATCTTACTTTATCATCATAGGGATTTCTGGATTCTGGGCTACAAAAGCTTATAGCAGATTTTATCATACCTTCAATTTTATCAAATTGGCTTTCAGGTGTATCAGCACCAATTTCAATAATTATATTATTTACTGATCTAATAAATTTCTTTCTATTATCATGAAATCTTTTATACAAATTTTGCAAATTCAAATAAAGAATATTCAAGCTTAAATGTTTTATTTCTATATATGGATCTTTTAAAACTTGAACCATAAGTTCCCAAATTAGTTTTATTATTTAAACATATCTATAATAGAATTTATTCTTCGTCTTCAGATTCTTTCAATAATTTCTTCTTAACCTTATCTTTAAGATCTAATTCTTTAAGAAGTTCTTTGTATCTATTTCTAATTGTAACTTCTGTAACACCAGCTACGTCTGCAACTTCTCTCTGTGTTCTTTTCTCATTATTCATTAAAGCAGCAACATATAATGAAGCAGCTGCAATTCCAGTAGGACCACGACCAGAAGTTAATTCAGCATCTCTTGCTTTATTAAGAATATCAACAGCTTTACTCTGAGTTTCAGCACTTAATTTTAATGCAGAAACAAATCTTGGTAAATAATCAACAGGATTGCTAGGCAATATTCTAATTCCTAATTCTCTTGTAATAAATCTATAAGTTCTCCCAACTTCTTTCTTATCTATTCCAGAAGCCTCACTTAATTCATCTAATGTTCTAGGAACTTCATGTCTTCTGCAGGAAGCATACAATGATCCAGCAACAACACTTTCCATAGATCTTCCCCTAACTAAACCTCTTTGTACAGCCATTGTATAAATTCTAGCTGCTTCTTCTTCAACAGATTTTGGTAGTTTTAAGTAAGAACTTACTCTTTTTAATTCAGCTAATGCTAATTTTAAATTTCTTTCAATAGCAGTACTTATTCTATGCTGCCATTTTCTTAATCTGAAAAATTTATTTTTCCCCTTTGCACTTAATTGATAAATATCTCCTTTCTGTCCAATGTCTGTGCCTAATCCACGGTCAAATTTTGTGTATGACATAGGAGCCCCAGTTCTTCTACGTTTAGAGGCTTGTTCATCACTAAATTCACGCCACTCCTGGCCAAAATCAATCATCTTCTCTTCAATAACCAGACCACAGTCTCTGCAAGTAGCTTCTCCTTTATCTTTTTGGATAAGAAGATTATTTCCCCCACATTCAGGACATTTCTTAATATATTCTGCTGGCATTTTTTCCAGTTCTTTCCCCCGCTAAAATATACCCCTCTTAAATTTATAAAAATCTTTATATATAAGTAAATTAAGTCATATATAAGACTTTCTATTTTAATTTACTAGTAGCAAGTAACATAGAACAAACTTTAGTAATACTTATATAGGATATATTTTTCATTTAAAAAATGAAACTAAAAATAGCAATAATATTAGCATTGTTATTAATGCCAACTGTTTTTGCATTTGAACCTGAGAAATTTAAGGAAATTGAGATACCTCAAGGAGAGAATGCATTAGCTTCCTTACCTTTGTTTTCAAAGACATCTCTTAGAATTTATGAAGGTTCAAAAATAGATTTTAATGTAGTTGATCCAGATACAAATGCAATATTAATTAGAAATAGTCTAATACTTAAAGAAATTAATCCTGATTATACAAAAATATTACTCTCTTTAGATGGAAAATCATACGAAGAAACAACATTATTTCCTGGAAAACAACTGCAACTAAATTATACCTATAAATTTATGCCATTCATGCTTATCAAACAAACAATAACACATTATGAAGAAAGCAAAGAAAAAAGAAACGTTGTATTGTATTTTAATATACCTTTTCTAAAAACAGGCAAAAAAGATATTAGTGAAGGTCCAACGGCAGGCTCAGCCATTCTAGATACAAGTGTTGTAAAACCAAAAAATAATAAAATAATAGATCCAGCATTAATATTAATGATAGCAGCAATAATAATTCTAGTTACAGCTATAATATTAATAAAAGTATTTAAGAAATCAAAACACCGTTAATTGTTCCTTCTTGTCCAGGTCTTGATGTTACTCTTACTTTTCCTAATTTTGTTTCTAGTACAGTACCTCTAGTTATAATATTTCTTCTTACAAAATTTCTATTAGCGGGGTTTTCTACTACAGTAACTATTTCTGTTGTTTGTGTCTTTTTTGTTTTTTGATTTGTTACATTAATTTTATTAGTAGAAAGTAGTATTTGTTTTAATGAACCGCCCTTTTCTCTCTTAAATTTTGGCTTAAAATTACCAACTTTAGTTAATGTAGGCAAAGAGCCCATATTACCAAGCCTTTTCTTTCTAGCAAGCCTGTATCTGCCGCCAGTTACTTTTCTCCTCGAAATTTCGTGATATACTACCATTAAAAGTCTGAAATTAGGTTTTGTTTATATAATTTTTGATTTTATAGAGATAGACTTGTAATTTACGTAGTTAATTATTTATAGGAAACTTTATATATTGATTCAAAAAACTAAAAATAATGGAACTAAGACCTTTTGATACGTTAAATGATTCTAAGGGCAAAGGAATTATAGTAGAATTGAAAAGTGGAAAACAATTAGTGGGAAACTTGAAATCCTTTGACCAGCATGTTAACATGGTTCTGGATAATTGTGAAGAAAAAGTAAACAATGAAACAACAAGGAAATTAGGAACTGTTTTTATAAGAGGCGACACAATAATTTTTATTTCAACTGCTTAGGTGTTCTAAATGACAAAAGGAACTACAGCAATGGGCAGGAAAAGCGGAAAAAGAAACCTAGTCCAAAGATGTAGAAGGTGCGGAAAGCGTTCTTACCATGTTAGAAATAAAAAATGTGCTTCATGCGGTTATGGAGCAACAGCAAAATTAAGAAAATATAATTGGCAGACCAAAAGAAATGGTAAAACAAGAATTAGATACAGATTATAATTAACCATTAAGTTTTTATATTAAATAAAATTTTGTTCTTATTAATTGCGGGGATGCCGGAGTGGCCAAACGGGCTAGATTCTAATCTTCAGATTGGAAGGCTTAGCTTAGGTAAGTTAGGTATTAAGAGCAATTAATGCTATGACTTAAAGATACCTAGTGACTCAGGTCTACGCAGGTTCGAAAGAAATCTTTTCAAAAAAAGTTACCGAACGTCCTGTTCCCCGCATTATACTCCCAAGCAAGAGCGTTTCTCTGTCGGACACAATTTTATATAACAAATCGCCTTTAGGAGATATATAAGATGGCAGAAAACGATATCTATAACAGTAAAAGTAAGTACGATAAATTCAAGGAGAATATTGAACAGCTTGATTCTTATTTTGTTTCTTCTGCGAAAACTATTGGTGTTACTAAGAGAAGAATTACAATCAAGGCAAATAGTTTGGATTTCATTGAGAAGAAGACTTAGTAGATAAACTGAATTAAGAATAATTATCTAAAAATACTTTATTTTGTTTATGATTTCATTTCTTATTTTAGAAGCAACTAATGGATCTTTTATAACTGTCAATTTAATTTCAGTTTCTTCAGTTACTATATCAGTGATATCGGATAATTTAGCTTCTTCTATTTTCTTACATTTTTTAAAAAATTCCTCAATTTTTTGGGCTATTTTAACAGGATGCGTAGTTTGTACAACTAAATCACCATAAACCCCTAAATTGTGCCCATTAATAAAATCTTTAGGTTTATTTAATAGTTTACATGAAATTCCAATGTCATTATACATTTTTACTGTTAATTTATCTAAAGAGGTATTTCCATAGCATAAATAATATAATTTTATTCCTTTTTTCATCATTTCTTTAATAAGTTCTGTTTCCCTGAAATCAAGATCAAAATACGCATGCAGTATGCTCATGCATACATATTCTTTCCTGTTTAAATTGGGCTTTCTTCCTAAATAATTGAACTGGAAGGGAATGTATTTTTCATCAACCAATTCAATACAAAAATTCCACACCTTACGATAATCTTTTATTCCAGCTTTCTCATACTGTTTCCAGTATCCAGCACGTTTCTTTTTGTTGGGATACTTAAGTGCCATATGGTATCACCTCTTTATTTAGCTAAAATATAGAGGTGCCTATTGGCACTTAATCATTTCGCACCAACCCCCCTTATCCAATAACTATATAAATATTAAAACCTTAATAAAAATATGAAATTTAATGTAGTTATAGAACAAGGGGAAGATGGATATATAATCTCTAATGTAGTTGAACTTTCAGGATGTCATACTCAAGCTAAAACTATGGATGAATTATTAAAGAGGACAAAAGAAGCAATTTCCTTATATTTAAAATGTAAAAAACCTTCTGAAAATGAAGTTAAATTTTTAGGTTTACAGCAAATAGAAATTGAGGCTTGAATATGGGTAAAGTTCCTCTCTTGAATGCAAGAGAAGTAACTAAAGTTCTTAAAAAGTTAGGTTTTGAACATCCAGATGGAAGGACAACAGTAATTCCAAATCATGGTGGAGAAGAAATAGATAGAGGATTACTAAACAAAATCATAAAGCATGATTTGCAGATTTCTAGAGAAGAATTTATGAGACATTTATAGGTAGGATCTTACTACTATTTAGCAACCAAGATGATTTTAAATATAGGACTACTGCTATATTAAATTGAGACGTTTAATTTTAAGAAGAACACAAACGCAAGCTGCCGGTGGCCAATCGCATGTTCCCCGCATTATACTCTCAGTAAAATGCGGTAACTTTTTTATTCATATATTTTCTAAAATCTTTGTATATTACCAACACATTTAACTAGGGGTTATATACGGGAAACATGCTCCTGCCATAGAGTCACATGCGTTTTCTGTCCTAAATGGGTTTTTACCAATTATTATTTAATTTGATTATATTTAAGTTCATCCTTGCTGCCTTGAAGTGATTAATATAACATAACAAACTTTTTATATAAAAACTAGGGCTTCTTAAAATGACGTTGATTATTACTACAATAACTAAAGATACAATTATAGGCAGTACTGATTCTGCTCTTACATATTCAGATAATCCGAGTGAAAGGTTAGCTGAAGAAGCAAATAAAATATTAGAAATCCCTTATATTAATGGATTAATATTATGGTATGGATCTGCAGAAGTTGGTGGATCAACTGAAAACTGGTTAATTGAGATTATTAATAAAATGCAGTACAAAGTGAATGATGTCAAAGATTTTAGTTCAAAATTTGGAAAAGAATTAACAAAACTTCCAAAACAGGAAAGATCTGGTTTTCATATTTCAGGTTTTTGTGATATCGACAATGATGGGAAATTAGAACATTTCTTTGAACATTGGTCAAATGAAAGCAATTATAATCAGTATTTGGCAGGAGAAAGTTATAATATTTTATCGGAAAGTATGACTGAATTTAAAAGAAAATTTAATCCAGATTATATATACTTGTTTTTTAATGGAGAACATGAAATATTTTATAAAATATTTAATAACTATCATGGCTCTCTTAAGCAAGTACAAAGCATACTAGCTTCAAATAATATTTGTTATGATGAGGAGAAAGTACGCAATTTGATGGAGTCTTTAATTTCTTTAATATCAAGAACCTGTGAGCTATTTGGGCAACAACATATAGGAGGCACGATTAAATCTAAGATTATTAAACTTGACTCTTTTAACATAAAAAATGTACAAAATCAAACACAGCCTATAGAACCACATAAAAGTGAGGATCAAAATACCCAACAAAATTATTCCAATATAGGATCATTTTCTCCTAAAGGTTATTTCTAAATTACATATTTTTTGCACACCATTGTAACATTTTTGTTAAGGACATTTATAATTTTATATACCATATTAATTTTAGAAAAGAAAAAACATCCTAAAGATATTTTGTTCAGGAAATAGTAGAATCTGTTTTCTTTAATGGTTCTGTATCAGTCCATGAACCCACACATACAATGAATGAATACTTGAATCCAAAATTCTTAAGAAAGTATAGAATAACTCATTTTGGAGAATATGGAGATTTTCCATCATCTGAACATGTTGATGGAGCCACTTATCCTTGTTTCTTTGTATTAAGAGCAAGAAAAATTAGTTAGATAAACTAATATTGCTTTTCTAGGTCTGATAAGTATTTTTTAAGTTTGGCAATAAATGCTTTCTTTTCTGATTCGGTTTTATACTCACCAGTTCTAAACTTGAAAGCATCGTAAATTATGTGTTTCTTATCTTTAACAGCTTTCATTATTCCTTGATAAGAATGTTCAACATTTAATCCTTTAACTTTTTGTTCTAGTTCTACAAGCCAAAAAACTTCTTTAATAGAAAAACTAAATTTACCTGCTTCATAGGCATTAATCCATAGTTTCATTCTTTCAATCTGTTCTTTTAAAGCTTCAACATCTTGTCTTACTGGAAATTCAGAAATATTTAATGGTTTACCATAAATTAGTTTACATTCATTTAATTTGTTTAAGAAACGATCCGGTTTAGCTCTTAAATCTGGTTGACTATCACTCTTTGTAAATAGTTCATTATTTTTAAGTTCCCATAAAGATAAAGGAACAACACAGACTGGATCAATTTTTTTATCATTAACTCCAAATACCGCTCCTTCATATTCATTTTCTGTAACAATTGGAACCATATCAACATCGCTTCCCTCTTTCATTTCCCTTCTTACAAAACTCCCTTTGATATAAATTGCAACAAGTGCTTTTTTAGGAATTGCTTTAATCACTAAATCTCTCGCTAGTTTTACTCTTTCTATTGCTTCTTCTTCTATTTTAGTTTTATTTTTCCAATTTTCCCAAAAATCATATTTTGCCATTTTTACCAATATATTTCTCAAGTATTCTAACTTTTCTTGTATGTTGTCTTCTTTCCCAAGAAGTTTGACAAGCCTTTACACCTACTTTGTAAATAAACAAAAGACCTTTAGGACTTAAAGCTTTTACTTTTATTCCATAAAAATCAATATCTCTAAAATCTTTAGGACCTTTGTATAAAAAGTTTAAAGCATCAAGATCAACATTCACATCACCTTTGTAAACTTTCAAACAGCCCCATTCTTTTAAGTATTTGTATTTCATTTTCTTTTTTTCTAAAAGTTTAATCGCTTTATGAAGAAACTCATCTGGAACATACATATCTACGTCATGGACAACTATTCTTTCATCTTGAGTATAATATTTAGTTAAGTAACTTCCGCAAATTATAGGTGTAAAACCATTAGCCTTACAGAATAAAATCATCTCTTTTGTGAATTTTATTAATTTTTTATTTACTTCCACAATACCTCATTTATTAAATAATTTATAAATCTATTTCTTAGGATAAACTAATCTAACATTTACCATTTTTTCATATTTTAATTCACATTATTCTCGAGAAAAGTAGCAATTTCTTAAGAAATTGCTATTAATTTTTCTTTATAAATACTTCTCTTTTCCGATATATTGGGAAGCTTTATATATAATAGAAATTACCGATATATATGAAAGAAAAAGTAAAAGAACGAATAATCAAGGTTTTATTAACAAATAAAGGCCTAACTAAATATAAGGTAGCTATGTTAGCTAATGCTTCTTTTGGGTGGACTCATGAATTTCTTAATAATCTGGAAAAGTTAAAATTAATTAAAGATACTAAAGTAACAAATATTCAAGAATTATTTAATTACTGGGTTAATAATCATAAAAAACCTAAATATAGAGAATATATGATACAGAATCCTTTAGAAATTCTAAAAAATATAAAATTAGATTATGCCATAACTACTTATTATGCAGAAAATGTCTTACAAAGATTTTTATTTCCTTCAAGACTGGATATTTACATTAAAGAAGAAGACTTAGAAAAATGGCATAAACTATTGACAAATAAAGGCTTATACGGAAAAGGAAACGTAAGAATATTATTAAGTGATTCAGGTTTGTTTAAATCACAAAAAATAAATAATTTAAAGATAGTTTGTTTGCCTCAATTAATCTTAGATTTAAAGTTAGAAGGAGGACCTTGCGAAGAAGCAGCAGAAATGCTTCTTGGAAAATTAAAGAAAAATGTATAAAGAATTTGAAACTAAAACTTCTTACAAATATCTGCAGGAAGTAATTAAAGCATTGCAAGAGCCAATTTGCATTTTAGGCGGCTGGGCAGTATTCTTTCATGTAAACAAAAATTTCCAGAAAGCACAGGGAAGGCCTTACTTGGGAAGTAGAGACATTGATTTAGGTTTTCATTTAGATAAAAATTCAACAATAGAACAAATGAAGAATTCAGGTTTATTCAAATCTTTGAATATTTTAGAAAGCAAATTAAAATTCAAGTCAACTTCTTTTAGATTATATAAAGAAATTCATACAGAAACAGAAGAGGAAATACCAGAAGGTAAGATAATTCCAAGTCATTTTGTTTTTCCGATGTATATTGATCCCTTAGTTGATTTTATTCCTAAAAATTTTAAAGAAGTATTCAGATTTGATCCAGCAGATGAGCCTTTGTTGAGCTTTGCATTTAGTAATTCAAAATTTAGGGAAGGACTTAAGGAATTTGACAAGAAGTTATGGCTACCGAATGTTGAATTATTATTAGCTACTAAGATTAATGCTTTAAGCTTAAGATATAAAGAACATAAGAAAATAAAAGATATATGTGATATTTTTGCACTGCTTTGGTACACTGAAGATAATTCAGAAAGAATGCCTAAAAGATTGGGAAATAGAATTCCCGAAAGATTGCCAGCAAAGTCACCTAGAGTCTTAGCAAAAAATGTCAGACAATTTATTTCTACTAATATAATTAAGAAAACAATTTCTTTGATAGAAAATGAAGACTACACAAAAGCAAGTAGTCAGTTAAATCATACGCCAGAAGAAATCAAAAGAGTAATAGAAATTCTGATTGAATAATTTGATTTATTTATAAATGAATTAAAACTCAAAATTTATGAAAAATGCCAATTTTCTATAAAAATTATGTTTTAGACCATTCAAAACATTAAAATCTTATAAAAAAGGCTCAAAAATTCTAAGAAAATTGAAAATTTCAAAAAGCACGGAACTCTTTATATATTTTTATCCACATATTGTTTTCAATATAAAAAAAGTATTGATAATGCATACAAAATTTATAAATCACAAAATACAATGTAAGTGTTAAAACATTACAAGACTTAAATACTTTAAAGTCAATATTTAGAGACACGGGGGATTTTACAGGGTATAACTTATAAAACTTGAAAATTATAGAATTTAGGACACAAAATCCTGCAAAATTAATAAGCTGTGGCAACAAAAGGACTACAAGGCTTAAATTCACGAAAATTCATATGAACTTTCAGGTAAAAAATTGAGCATAAATTTGTCCCGAAAATTTATATATTAAAAATCAAATGTGTGTACAGGATATGTACCCTACTTTATATTTATAAAAAGAGAAATTATAGTTATTAATTTTGATGTGAAAATTTTTAAGGAGGTTAATATTTGGGAAAACAAGAACAATTGGAAACAATATATCTAAACTTGCTTCATAAAATAAGCAAAATAATAGAAGAAGCGGAGTATGAAATTGAAATTGCAAGGAGGACAAAATGAATTTTGACCAAGCAGAAAAGCAAATGAGAAAGAAAACAGAAAGGGTTAGTTTCAGATTAAACAGAATTTTATTAAACAAAATAGAATCATTTGCAGAAACTACAGAAGATACTACTTCAAGAGCAATTACATTTTTAATAAAATCAGGATTGGAGCATTATGAAGAAAAATCTAAAGCTATTGCCGTTCAGATTAATGAACAGAATAAAATAGAGCAAGCTAGTTATTTACCTATAAAGATTAATAAAATTTATAATAAGGCTTAACTATAAAATCATATGGGTAATAAATCAAAACCAATAATTTCTGTTAATCGCGCAATTAATTGGTTTATAGGAAATTATGTATTAAATCCAAACAATGCATTGAGAGATGATGAAGAATTAATGTTAGAAATGCAGCAGGAAACTGAAGACTTAAGAAAGAAATTAAAAGACAAACAAATGACACATAAAGATTTTCTTATTATAATAAAGGACATTGGTTTATATGATAAATATTACAAATATCAAAAACCTAAGCCAAATGACTGTTCAATATGTAAAGCATTTGGAATAAAATCGAGGTACTAAAATTTATTTACAAACTTAGGTTTTGATTTGCAATAAGAGCTAAACTTATCATAATCCTTTTCATTAATCAACTTAGCACCTCTTAAATGCTCAGGAATGCTCATTTTACTTGCAATGCATAGATTAGCTGTAATTATACCCATATAAAAATAATTTTCTTTAACAAGAAATTTTTCATTACTAATGCTCGCCTTACATTTGGGGCATATGACTTCATTTTTAATTAAAGTATTAGATGTTGGATTTTCCCTGCAGTAAAAAACTTCTCCAAGCTCGAAGTTTCTAGTGCCCTTTCCACATTCTAAACATTTGATATCTGCTTCCACAAAATTAATAGTTATAAATAATATTTAAAATTAGTGATAAGAAATTTATCACCAGATAATAATAAACAAACTATTTAAACATTCACCTATATACAATATTAAGTTAGCTAAAGTTTAACAATGCAGAACAAATTGGCTTTCTTTTAAAAGGCTCGGGCATGTTCCCGCATTAATATTTAGAAATTTTATTAAACAAATAAATTCTTTGTATATTTATTACAATTATAATTATAAAAATTAAGATAGATGGCCAAATAATTGATGCTCCAACATAAGTTAAAAAAAATAAAAAGAACACCAAAACAAAATAAATAATATTAACAATTAAAACAAATATAAAAGGCAAAATAAAATTATTAAATTTACTCATTGCAATACGAAAACAAGTTTTCGCAGGTTTATTACAAGATAATAGAAAAAGTCCAAAATAATAGCTAATAACTAATAAAATTATTGAAATAACCAGCATTAAAAGCGGCGATTCTGAAATAAAATAATACCTGTAAGCAATATAGCTAAGAATAAAATATGAAGTTGTTAATATAAACACTATTGGTAAAATAGAAGAAAAAATAAATCTTTTTAAACTAACTCTAGAAGTTAACTTCCAAATAAAAAAGTAAAACAAAAGAGATATAAAAACTAAGGATATAGGCAGAACAAAATTAATCAAAAATAAACCTTTATCCAAAATAGAATTCATGTTATCCAAACTTGACTGTAGTTGTGCCCTGTCGTAAGAAGTTAAATTTTGTGTAGCTAAGTCCTTCTCTAAAACACCAATATTCCCTCCCAGCCCCTGAACTTCATATAAATAACCTATTGCTTTTTCTCTCACAAAAACTAACAATAAAACAAGCAACACAGTAAATAAAATCTCCAAAAAAATAGTCATTGCTATTTTATTTTTATATAATTTTAAATTTAACATATTAAACAGTATTAAAACTAGATAATTCACCCAATACAACAGTGTAAACTGAATCGTTTATTTCATAATCAATTTTATTTGGTACATCTTTGTAAGAGATTTTGCTGACAACATTCTTAAAAGTTTCATCACCAATCTTCAAGTCTACAGATCTGACCAATAACTGTTGTCCATCTCTTTCCAAAGTTTTTACGTCTTTCTCATTTACAATTACAGAAAGTTTATCTCTTGTATTTAACTCATAATTTTCTACAATAAGGGCAAGATCTATGTTCTTTTTCACTTTTATTTCAATTAAATTCAATAATAATATATCTAGACCACCTTTATAATCAATAATAGTAAAAGTTCTTAATATGGGGAGAAGTTCTTTAATATCTTTGTCAAAGTTTTCCTTGTCAGAAGGGCTATTTTCACTTAGAACAACTGGAGGCTTGTCACAACTATTTTTGAAAATACTCCTAATGTTTGTTTTGCACCATTGCCATTGTCCTTCTAAGAAAAACAACCTGATTTTAGGAGAAGTAAAACTACTTCCAATTACAAAAGAGTAATCTTCAGAAGAAGTTGAAGTAGTTACAGAAGTTTCCTTACAGCATAAGAAATTAGGATTTTCTTCACAATTTCCTATGCATGACTGTTGTTCTGGATCATAATTATCATAAGCAACACATTTATAGTTTTCACTTGAACCACATTTACTTCCTTCTTTAGGACCTGGAGTAATTACAATTGGTTCTTTAATAACAATTTTAGGTATTTTATCTATTTCAGGAACAGCCTCTGAAATAACAGAAGGAGGTAAAAAAGTATATTCTCCCCTTAATGCAGCAACAGTAAATAAACCTCTTGCTTGTGCATATAATGCCTCTGCTTTGATATTCGGATCAAAAGATCTTTCAACTAAAGCAAAATAATTTATCCCGTCAGGTAATGCAAGACTATTAAGTTTATTATATTTAGCACTTACTCCCGGTATATTAAAAAAATCATATGGATTTGTGCTTTTGCCTGTGTCTGCTTTTTTTATTGGACAGCAATATAAATTAGCACTGCTGTCACAGCAATCCTTTCCATCACAAAGTTTTCCAATCTTGCAATTATTTTTTTCAGCATTTGGTTTGTCTATTGCATCGCAATCATAACCTGAAAATTTTGATTTGCATAAAAAATTTTCCTTGCCTTCAATTATCCCATATACAGAAATATCTAAAATAAATATAAAAATTATTACAAAAAATAAAAATTTTAATATTTTATTCATTTTTTACCCCATTAAACTACATTGTTAACTCTATTGCCCGCATTCCTTAATTCTGCTATTTCTTCTACACAGCTGTCAGCACTGTTTGCAAATGTGTATGCACCACGCGGTAAATACTTTAGAGGGTCAACACCAGTGTCTTTTCCATGAATATCAGCTTCAGATGTATAAACCTTTAAGTCTAAATGGGGTGCAGTGACAGACCCGGTAGCACCAGATTTTCCTATAACTGCTCCAGCATTGATATTATCATTTTTATTAACATTTATTTCTGAAAGATGGTTGTAAGCAACAAATATTCCTCCTGTTTCTATTACAACACTGTTTCCAAAGCCCTTGCATGGGGCTGCGCATGTTTTGTAGACTTTTCCGCTGCCAACAGATTTAATAGGCGTACCTACAGGAGATCTAAAATCAATTCCGTCATGGAATTCATCACCCACATTTCTTTTTCCATAGCACGAAGTGATTATTGGATTTGAAACAGGCCATTCTGGTAATCCAGCAACAGCCAAGTTTGCTGCAGTTTTTAATTTATTATAATATTTATTCATAGTTGCAACATAATTATATTGATCTTTTGTATTATAATTATTATCTGCTCTTACATTTCCAGGACCCCCATTATAAGAAGCTGCTAAATTGTCATAGCTTATAGGCATAGGCAAGCCCTTTCTTTCCAATACAACTCTGTAACGAACTAAAGTACTAATAAGTGCCTCTACTGCTTTTTTATTATCAAATCTGTTATCTTCATTGCTTAAAGCTTCAAAGCCTTCTCTATCAATTTTATTTTGTGCATATGCTTTAAGTGCTCTCGCATAAGCGTTATCAGTCTTTTTTCCATCAGAGGTTCTTTCACATACACCATCAGGAGGAACTTTATCTCTACAAGTTTTTAAACCATCAATACAATAAGAAACTTCTGCGCCTGTATTAGGATCTCTGACAGTATTTAGTACAGGAGATATTCCAAAGTCATTAGCTGTATGTGGCATTAACTGAACTATGCCAGCAGCTCCAGCACATGATATACTTTTTGGATTCCAATTGCTTTCTATTCTTATTATTGCTCTGACAAATAAAGGATCTATTCCATTTGCATTTGCAATTTCTTCAATATAAGTAGATAATTCTTTCTCAAATTCCTTTCCATTTGTTGTTGTAGCAGTATAGCCCCCTTTAGGTTCTTCTGTAGGTGTTCCTGTTGGAGTTAATGGAACAGAAGGCACTATAGGTTTTACAACCCTTACAGGCCTTGTTTGTATCTTCTTTGCTTTTTGAACTAAACTTCTTATTGAATTTAAAATCTCATCTCTCTGTGCATTTAATATATCAAGTGCATCCCTCGCTCTTTCAGATGTTATAATTTGAATTTTAGGGTCTGCTCTTTTCTGTAGTTCACTTCTAAACTCATTTTTCAATTTTAAATCATCAATCTTTACAGAATTAACATCAATCCAGCACTCGCCTCTAGATTTTCCAGCATTGTCTTTTCCACAAGTTCCAACCCTCTTCCATCTCCCACTTTCTTGCGTAGGTTCATTAATACTGCATACTCTTACAATGCCTGTTGTAAATAAATTAGTTTGAACAATATTTGAAGTAACAATTCCAGTTCCTATGGCTCCTGCTTGAGGTGTTAATATTCCTAAAGCTCCAGATCCAGCGCCTAATTGTGTTCCAGAAAGTGCACTTAATTTAACAGCAGAATAGTCCTGGCTTCCTTGCTGATTTGGTGCACATTCTTGTGCAGATTTAATTTCTCTCTCAGCTTCTTTAGCAGAAATTTGATCTTTTAATTCATTTAAACCAAAAGAAGTACTTACTCTTCCAAACCCACATTGCTCTACACCATTTATATTAACACATATTTGTTTGTAACCCTTTCTGCCAATTTTTTGTACACTTTGTTGTGCATATTTTCCAGAATCTATTCTTCCTTGGAATTGTTGGAAATCACCTGGAAATGTTACATATAGAGGAGAATAACCTTCTTCTCTGTTTATTAAGTAAACAGAATAAACTATTGGTTGCTGTATTGTAGTTTCTGTTCCTGGAGCAAAGAAACTGGTTGGCTTAGAATATACACCTTGATAAAATCCAGTTCCAGCATATATGTGGTAGAAAACATTATATGAAGATAATTCCTGAGCTCCAAAACCAACTGTTGGAAGTGCAGGAGATTCTCCAGGTGCAGCATAAGGTGTTTCATCAAAAAATGCTGTAAACTGTGGTGGGTTTTCAGGTTCTGTAATTTGATCTAATATTTTTCCAATAGATGGAAGTTTGCCATTGACACTTAGTCTGCAAATTTGTGTTCCAATTTCTTCTGTAGACTGTGATAAAAACTGTGCTGTATAAGTTGTTTTATATTCTTGTGTAAATACCCTAACACTTTCTCCAACATTATCAAGACTACTATGGAAACTTAAATATTCTCCTCCACCTTGAGGATCTCCTTGTAGTTTTCCAGCAGCCCAGTCTATTACACCACCACTAATTCCCAATAAATTATAAGCTTCTCTCCAAACCATCTCGCAAATTCCAACAGATCTTATATAATCACAGATTCCAACATTCTTTCCTTGTTTAAGATTGATTTCTAAACAATTTGAATATCCTTCTAAAATACTTTTTATGTTTTTAAGACCTGCACTTATTCCAGTTAGACACACAGGCAAATATACTCCTTGATTGAAATTAGGAGTACACAATAATAAAGAACCTATGATGCCTGATTGAACAACATTTCTTCTAGGAACTCTTCCTCCCAAATCACATCTAGACATTGGACACATAACAGGATCGCAGAAATTAAATAGCCATTTGCAGTCTGTAGGATCCATCACGTCTATGCATTTTGGATCTGCTATGCTGCTTAATACTTCTATAGCTTTTAAATCACATTTTACTTGCTTGTTATCTACACTGCTGACAACACTACCTTCTTTTACAGCTCCAGGTAGATTTTCTCTTGTACATCTTTTAATAGGAGCAAGCCTTATGTACTCATTTTTCTTTTTTGGATTTGCTTCTAATGCTGTTTCATCTCCACCCATAGCATATTCATCATCTCCACCCCCACATTCCATTACACCATTTGAACCAACATTCATAGCTCTGATTTTTCTAATTTCTTTTGTTCCAGGATATCTCTCCAAGACTTGAACATATTCTCCTTTGCCAGTTGGGTAACAATAAACTAAACCATCACCATCATACTTTGCAACTAAATCCTGGGTTGAATAAGCAGTATTTACTGGACCGCTAACAGTATTTGTAATTGCAGTGGAATAATGGTATTTTGGATTGCAAACATGTCCCAAAGCAGAAACACTTATTTCCCATACTCCGCCTGCTTTTTCACAATCTTCTTGTTTGCTAAATGATGTTGAAAATCCAGGAACAAGATGATAATTTTTATCTAAGAAGATTTGTCTTCCATCTTTAAAAGCAGGATCTTTCTTTAGCTCATCAATTCTGTTTTGAAGCATTGAAGGCTGAAGACGTTCTCCAACAATGCATCCCTGTGAATCTTCCCAACGTGCCTTAAATATTTCTCCTTCACATATCTTTTTATTAACATCAGACAATACAAAACCAGATTCTATTAGATATTGGTCATACTTGCTTATGCCTTTGAAGCTTACTTCTCTAATTCTATCAGGAGAAGTTGCAGTTGGAGTAGTTTCTATCCAAGCACTTCCCTCCCACTGCCCAGGATTTGTATTATAAAGCTTCATGCCTTGCAAAACATTTTCATCTTTAGTTTGATTTTGCCTCGTATCTTGTAATTGTAAAATAATTCTTCTCACGTCTTCAGGGTTATCTTCATCCCATTTATCACCCCTATCTTTTGCAGCATATTTTCTAGCCTCATCATATATTTGCACCTTCTTTAAAGTTCCAAGACTGTCTGCTTTTTCTTGTGCATATTTTACATAGTCTTTGCTAAGGGTTGTATCTCTTATAATTTTGGCATTTAATAAGCAGTCTCTATAAGTTCTTACCAGTTCTTGAGAATTTTCATTTATACTTGCTTCTTTATAAGCTTTGAAATCACCACAGATTTCTTTCTCTTCTTTTGATGTTAAGTCAGTCACATTAGCTAAATCATCAGAAGTCTTTCCTTTTATTTTTCTGTTTATATCATCCATATATTTCTCTGTCTTATCAGTGGAAGATTTTATTTCACTAGAATATTGGCTTAAACATTCATCTATTGTTTTAAAAGCAGAATGTGTGCTCGTCCTGCCTTCTTTTACCTCTTTTTGACATCTTAATTTAAAATGATCAGCAACTGCTTTTCTTGCTATATTTTTTGTTCCAGTAAAGGAATTCTTTATTGTCAAAGCAGCAAATACACCCAAGCATATTTTCTTAAGTGTAGAAATAAAGCTGTCAAGTTTTGATATCACACTATCCAGTTCTTTAATTATATCTTTAGTAGATTTTATCTGTGATTCAAGTTGATCAGGAGTCCATTTAAATGGTCTTGGATCAACTGGAATATGCACTCTAAAATTGGAGTTGACAAATGCCCTGCCAGCTCCAGGAGTTATTGTAACATAAGCTTCATACAGAGAATTAATTACTGTTATCATGACATCTTTTTTTATTCCAGGGCTAGTAGCTCTTCCAAATGTGTCCAGCATAGGAATTTCCAAGTCAACTTCATCACGCTGGTTTAATTTTAATGTTTTAACATATCTCCCTCCAAGAACCTGGGAACATTTTCCAGCCTCAAACTTACACAGCTTCAAATTTATAGACGATGGATAAACATTCTCTATTCTCCATCTATATTCACTAGAATCTCCTTTAATTTTTACAGGTGCACCTAGATCAAGAAACTCTCCCTGCCTAAACTTTACTTCATTGAATTTAGTTAAGTCTTCATAAAGTCTAACAGTAAATTCTGGTTTTTCATCAAGTGCAGTAATTACTCTTTTAAGCTCAAAGGATGTTCCTTCGTCCTTCAAATAATCTTCTCCACCTATTGCTCCAAGTCTTCCAAGAGCAGCATCCTTGTCGCCTATCAATTCAGCATAGAAAAAAGTTAGTTCTTGCATATCAACTTCAAATTCATTGCACAAATCAGAATCTTGTGCTACAGATGTGCCAACCAATTCTCTTATACAGGGAGCAAATTCAATTAATCTTTCAGAATATATTTCTTTTAGATCCCTCTTTGATTGTTCAGCTTGTTTTGATGTAGGATAATTTTTTATTATTTCCTTGTATAATTTTATTGCACTGCACGCAACATCGTCTTTGTTCACATGTCCAAGCAAAACCATGCTCTGGCAATATTTATTTTCAAGGAAATCAGCTGTGTCTTGTCCAATAATTTTATAATCATACTTTAAAACATCACCTTTTTTATCAACAATTATTTTTCTTGTTATGCTTTTACGCTCTTGAGTAAGTTGATTCTCTAAATCTATAACATGAAGTACAATTACAGGATTCAAATTATTATTTATAAGATTAATAATTTGGTTCTTTTGTTGGGCATTTAATTTAAATTCTTTCGAATATTTTTCTAGATTATTTGTATTTAATGTGTCTGCTGTCTTGGTGTTGCCTACCTGCTTCAATATCCAGTTTGATCCAGGATAAAGTCTTCCACCAAGAGGTATTTTTCTAACTACTTTTCTTCCATTTACTTCTAATTGTATTTCAGCCTTGTCTGAAGGACCAGATACACTTTCAAGAGTTACCTGAAATAAATCATTTAAGGGATTTCCTGTATATCTAAAAGATATTGGCTGCGAAGTTGGACGGTCTTTTGTTAATGTTATTGTTGTACCAGGAAAAACACCTGTAGTCAAAGGTGTTGGAGTTGATGGTGTATATAATGAAAGAGGAACTAAATTCTTGTTATATATTTGCAGTGTAACACGATCCTGGTCTATTCTTATTGCCCTAATATAACCTCTGCTGCTAAAAAAAGAATAATCTTCTTTAAATTTAAGAAAACTTTCTTCATTTTCAAATTGTTTTAATGTCAAGTCTTGCTGTGACAAGCCGAACAACCCAGCATCCTGCAATCTTAAAAATATTTTAGCATTAAAATCTATATCAATGCTATTATCTGAAGGAGTTTGATTTTCATTTTCAAGTCTTTTTAGATATACAATAAGATATCCTAAGTTGTTCAAAGAATATTTATCTCTTCTAGTAGGAGGAATATAATTCGAAAATCTTACATGTTTATTGTAGTCTGATGATGTTAAATTGGGAAGCACATTAATAAAATCAATAGGAGGTATATTACTTGATATTCCAAGCAAAGGATCTACTGCTGCTTCTTCTGATGTTAAAAATGATATTGCTTTTTCAGGAGTCAAGCCTTTAAGATAAATAAATACAGGAACATCTTGCTGTTCAAGTAAAGATTGTCTAATTTGTTTTGGCTCATAATCAGCAACATTAATAATTATTCCTTCACCTAAAGATATTTCAGAACCAAAGCTATATCCCCCGCTATATCTTCTGACTGTATCTTGATAAGCATTATTATAAACAAAACCGCCAAG
Organism: Candidatus Woesearchaeota archaeon; assembly: GCA_016179945.1. Taxonomy (GTDB): domain Archaea; phylum Nanobdellota; class Nanobdellia; order SCGC-AAA011-G17; family GW2011-AR18; genus JACPCE01. The sequence continues at coordinate 42,202 of JACPCE010000002.1, forward strand.
ATTTCCACCTAAAGCAGGATCTGTTTGATAGCTTGCTGGTGTAAAAGGAGAACCGCTGAATGCTTGTTGTCCTATTGGTGTCTGTGGTAAATCAGGAGGTTGCAAAGGAATATGCGAAGTAGCAAAAACTATTGGTGTACTAATTATCAAAAACATACAAATTATGCTTGTAATTATTTTTCCTATTCTCATTCTATAGTCGCTTCTCTATATAACGGATGATCTTTATTTGTATCTAATTCAATTTGCAATCTCTGTAGATCATCTAAATTTGAAGGCATTTCAGATTCTAAAACATATAAATTAAGAGGTTCTTCATTAGCAAGGTCCTCTCTGTTAAATATATGTTCAACACTAGTAGCTCCTCCAACTAGGACAGTATCAAAATCCAATTTTTCTGTTTCTGTAGTTTTGCAGACTTGTTTTGTTTTAAAGAAGCCCAGCAAACTAAAATCTCTTGTATCAACACAGGTTTCAATTTGTTCTTTTGGTATTGTAATTTTATAAGTGCTGCTATTTCTTAATACATAAGAGTCTATAACATAGTTGCCTGCCAACAATTTAATAGTATTTTCTTCCCCCGGATGAATATAATTTATTTGATAATTCACATTTCTATGTGCAAACTGGAAGCTTATTTGTTCGCTGCTGTATGGTTCTCTAACTTTTCCAGTACTTTTATCTATTACAAAAAGATTAACCTTCTTTGTATAAAGGGGTTCTAATTGTACAACAGCAACTGGAGGTGTATCAACCTGATTAGAAGAATAAAATATTTTTTGTATCTGCTTGTAACCTTCTCTAGATCCTTCAATTACTCCGTTAAAGCATAAAGGAACAAAAGTAGTAAGAACAGGCTCTCCGTCAGGATTTAAACTAGAACTTCCTAAAGGGCATGTTGCCGGAAAACATTTAAACATTAAACTGACATTATTTAGAGGAACCAAATCTCCGCGTGAATTTAATGTTCCAGTAAATATTGTAACTTCTTTCTGCGGATATCTGCATATTGGTGATTCAACATCAGGCAAGTCTAAAATTTCTCTTCTGTTTTGTCTAGGCTCATTATTATCAATAACAACTTGTGTAGCAAACTGGAAGCTTAAGCCAGCATTATCTCTCAAGGTAATTAATACAGGATATTTTATATCATAAACAAACCTATGGTGTCTTAAGCAGAAAAATGTTGACATTATAGTTGCAACAGTTCCTCCGCTTTTCTTAGATATTTGCTCGTTTCTTAATATATTTCCGTCTGAGGGATTTATTTCAATCAAAGTTGGCCAATTTGGAATATACATTAAATTAATATTAATACTATCGTCTTTGTCTTCTAAGGCATCAAATTCAAGATATTTAAAATTTTCATTATTCAATTCATAGTTTGTTCCTTTTATACGCATTGCTGCTACATTCTCAAATAAAATATTTTTAAGTTTTATTTCTACATCACTCTTCAGCCAAATTTTCTCAGAGCATGACAAGTCCGTTCCTGTAAACGGTATTTCAGGATCATAAGCAACAAGCGTATCTATTGTTTTATTTTCCAAAAAATAAGCCTTGTTTTCTTTTTCCAGAATTTGTTTTGCCATATTATATAATTTGCCCAAATTAGAATCTATATCTGCTCTGTGCTGTGATAAAGTAAAATTTGTATCTGCAATTTTAACATTTAAAGGAAAATTAATAACAGCAGACAGCTTTCCTTCACCCAATTCGACATTTGCTTTCGGTGTTCCACTAGCGCTGATAATATAACCTTGGTCTTCAAAACTAGTTAAATTAAATATACAGCTGCCAAAATTGCCTGCAACATAATTGCCTATTTCATTCTCAATGCTTGTTTTTGTAGGAACATTTAACTCAGTTAAACTATTGCCTCTTTCTCTAAACCAAACAGAAGTTTTTAGATCAGAATTTGGGATTATTTCAAGGCTTCTTCCTAAAGGCGTAAACTGTGTTATTGGCAGTTCATCATCTTCCAGTATAATGCGTCCTCCTTGTAATGCAGCAATACTTACAGCCTCTTTAGTAATGGAAGTCACACAACTGTCTAAAAAATCCTGCAAAGGCCTTATTTGTTGAGGCACAGCCCTTCGTTCAGTTGCAATGCCTTCAAATAAATCTGTAAGAATGCCTTTTCTTATTGATATAACACTTATAACAACCATTATTATAATAATCCCTATGATTATAAAAGCAGCTGCCTGACCCCTTTTTCTCATAGTTTTAAGTTGATTTATTGAATATATAAAAGTAATGGTTAATGGTGTTGTTTCTTTATAATTATTTAAATTTATAGAAATCTTTTGGAAATTTTTACTAAATTTTGAATTCTCAATTTAAATTATATATTTTTTAATGAAAACTGAGATTAAAAATCACCCAATTAAAAAATGGGAAGTTTCAATCGCAGAATTTGAGGATTCAGAAGGCAAAAAATACAAAATTATAGAAATTTATTCTAAAAACAATGAAAATTCTTACTCAGCAAAGCTTTTAAAACCTTTATTTATCCAAACTAACATGACTAAAAAAACACATACAAAGAGATGGCGTTATATACCAAAAGGAAAGGAGAGAAACAGAACTTCAAGGTTTAAAACTTTTGATACAGATGAAGCTGCAAACAAATATGCTTCTAGTTTAGGCTTAAAAAAATTTAAAGTTCAAAGAACTAATTTTGGGTTAGGAAAGAAATTCAAGATTATTCTAGAATAAAATGACTTCTATTACTTCTCTTCAAAATGATGATGAGTTTCTAGATTTAGTTAATGAAAATGATGAAGTTATAGGAAAAGAAAAGCGTTCAAAAGTTTATTCTTCTGGCATTCACAATTATAGAGTTATAAATGCTTTCGTAGTAAATTCAAAAGGGCAGTTATGGATTCCTAGAAGAACTTCAACAAAGAAAATATTTCCTTTAGGTTTAGATATAAGTGTAGGAGGTCATGTAGAAAGTGGTGAAGATTATGCTGAATCTTTTAAGAGAGAAGTAAAAGAAGAGTTGAATGTTGATATTGATTCAGTAAATTGGAAATTTCTTGGTAAATTAACTCCTAAAGAGGGAGTGTCTTCATTTATGAAAGTTTATGAGATTGATTTAGAAGAAGTCGAAAATTATAATAAAGAAGATTTTATAAGTTATGAATGGTTATATCCTGCTGAAGTCTTAGAAAAAATAAAATTGGGTGATAAAACTAAAGACGATTTACCAAAAATAATAAAATTAATTTACTTAAAATGAAACAAGACTTTATTAAAATAAAAGCTTTCTTAGATAAAAACAAGGTTGAATATAAAGTTCTAGAACATGAACCAGTATACACAAGCGAGGATGCAGCAAGAATAAGAAATGCAGATATTAGAATGGGCGCAAAATCAATGATTATCAGAAGTGAAGGCAAGTTTTATAATTTTGTATTAAGCGCAGCCAAGAAAATAGACTGGGGCAAAGTTAAGCAAATATTACATACAAAAAGTGCTTCTTTAGCTACGCCAGAAGAAGTTTTAAAAGTTGTAAACTGTGAGATTGGAAGTGTAGCTCCATTTGGTAATTTGTATGGAATAATATTATATTGTGATCCATATTTATTGAAAAATGAAGAAATAGAGTTCAATGCAGGATTGCATACAACTTCTATAAAAATGAAGGCAAAAGATTGGGAAAAATTAGTTAAACCAGAAGTTGTTGATTTTACAAAAGACTGATCTTTATTATACAATACCTATTTTAGATCATTTCTTACAGCTTCTAAATTATTTTCCTTCTTTTATTTGTTCGCATTTTACAGTAATAATGGGCCCGGCCTGATTCGAACAGGCGACCTTTTCGACGTCAACGAAATGTCATACCACTAGACCACGAGCCCTTATGAAAATAGAAAAATCTAAACCCTATAAAAATATTCCTAGTTTATAATTCAATAAAATTTAAAAAATAAATTCAACATGAAAAAAGTAAATTTGAAAAATGGTTGAGTATTCTCGGTAAGAGTGAAAAATAAGCGGAAAATTTTTTATCTTAATAGAACAAAACATCTAAAGATATTCATGAAAGAATAAGAAAAATAATTAAAAGCTCACTTCTGATCTAATGTATAATTAATAATAGTAATACAGTCAGCAGCCAAGTAAACTTTTTTCCCTAAAGAAATTTTCTTTCCATATCTTAAAACAAAACCTTCATCTTTTTTAGGCAATCCAACCTGATCTCCAATTACAAAAACGCAATTATTATTGATTTCTAAATTATTTATATTTTCCCCTTTCTCTTCTAAAACATAAATTTCATTATCATTGCCTAATTCTTTTACAACTTCCTGAAAACTTTTATTAAAAACCTCAAATCCTGTATGTCCCTTGCCGCTAAGCACATTTCTTAGTATCACTTCCCAAGTTGCTTCATCGCATCTTACGTCATGAATCTTGCTGCCATCAACTTTAATATATTTTGGAGGAAAAGGGGGTCCAGTTAAAATAATATGAAAAATAACATCTCTTCTTAAAGCATGTGATAAAAAGAATGAAGAAGTTAAACAATGTGCAACTATATCTAATCTTCCTGCATCTCTTAAATTCTTAAAATTTCCTGAAGTAAATCCTCCTCTTAAATATAGTAAAAAATTTCTCATAAAATAATAATAAGATAATGGAATATAACTCTTTCTCTAATCTAATTTTCTCCCTCTTATTTTAACTATTTGTTCATGTCCAGGCATAAAACAACCATTGCACCAAAATTTGGAGATATTATGGCTACAAAGTCCAACCCTTCCACCGCTTTCTGCAACAAGTTTTTCAATGTTAGGATGAAGTTCATTTCCATGAACTAAAGTTGTCTTATCTAGCTCAAATCCACCACATCCATTTCCAAATAAGTCTACACTAGCAGGCCCTAGAGCATTGCCCCACCCCCCTAAAACTGTTTCTGCAAGATCTCTTCTTGTTATTCTTACAGGTAATAAAAGGACTTTAGGAAATCCAAGTGCTTTTTTAAGTATGGGTGCAAAATAACCTCCGTCCTCTCTTGTTGGATCTATCAGAACATATGGCACTGCTCTAACTCCTACATCAAGATACATTCTTGCTTGTTTCATTCTCCAGTCTTGTGTTCTCCCAAGAGCAGTTCTTCCTTTTTCAATTTCATCACTTCCTAAACTATAAAGTAAAGTAGAATTTGTTGCTCTTAAATGCGCTGCTATATCAGGATAAAATCCAAGATGTTTTGTTGGCATGATAGCTTTTAATCCTAAATCAAGTAATACTTCAAATGTAATTCTAAGATGATCTAAAAATATATCTGGACCAGCATCAGTCATTTTTCCAAGTCTTACATATCTTGTTGGGAGATCTTCTTTAGCTCTTATGTCTCTTGCTTCTCTAAATCTTCTAGTAAGTTCAATTTTATTTACCTCACGGATAAAAGGATACTGATTGTGCCAATTCCCAGCATAACAATATTCACATGCACCATCTGCATCTAGTTTGCCATCAGGAGTGATATTGCTCAAACACCAATCAGCAAAGTCAAGATTTACATCAAGAAGACAATCAGGAAATTTTGTTTGTTTTCCAGAAGTTCTAACTTCTGCATGACCTAAGGGTGTAATTTTTGCTCTAGATTGTATATCATCAACATAGACTACAGTTGATTCCCTTGTTGCAACAGGTTTTTTCCTTTCTAACATAAAATCATATACATCTTGACGAGCTACTTTTCTAATAACTTCATCTAAATGTCTTGCATCATTTCTTATTTCATATTTCAAGCCAAAATTTCTATCTGTTTCTGGAGGAACATCATTTCTTCTTAAGGAAACTCTTGAAGTATACCTGGCATCAGCATTAGTAACAAGAAAATAATCTATAGAGAAGTTTGCAAAATTAGTTAGTGCAGTTGCATAATCTATTTATTCTAGTTTCACCTATCAGTTGTAGAGGTGAAATTCTATGGAAAATCTAAT
>JACPCE010000027.1 GCA_016179945.1 Candidatus Woesearchaeota archaeon
GGAAAGAATTTGAAAGAGCAATTAAAGAAAAAAAGTTGGTTAAAGGAATGTGGTGCGAGACAATGAATTGTGAAGAAGATATAAAAACAAAGAGCGAAGGAGCTAAATCTTTAGTTATACCGCTAGATGAACCAGAAAGTAAAGGCAAAAAATGTTTTAACTGTGGAAAAGAAGCCTCTGTTTTCTGTTACTTTGCAAAGAGCTATTAATCATAATAAAGCTTAAATATTAATAAAACACCACTATTGTATGGCAACACTCGAAGAAACAGAAAATTTTCTAGTTAGTGTTGAAAATCTGGTAAAAGATTTAAAAGAAAAGCAGGAAAGCAAATCAAATGAGAGACTGCTTTCGAGTCATGTATGGCTTTCAGATTATATTGATAACCAGATAAAAACAAAAGTAATGCCTCTAAAAGATGCATTAACAACATTAAAAGATAAACATGTAGGGGATTTTAAATCTAATACGCAATTTGATGCAACAATAACTTTCTGCAATGATATTATAAAATTATTAAACGAAATAAATTCTCTAAACAAAATAAGAGCAAGTTATATTGATGTAAAGCTTAAGTGGCAGTATAATATTCCTCAAATAGTAGATAAAGTAAAACATCTAAGAAACAGGTTTAATATAATTAAAGGACAATTAAGCAAAAAAGTTTTTGAGTATGAAGAAGAAGATTGGTGATACTTTTTCAATTAAAAAATGACAGAAAAATTAGAAATAATTCTTGCACCAAGAGGAAAATTAGCTAAATATGCTAGAAATTTAGATTTTACAGAAGAAGTACAAACTGCAGGAAGAGATAGTTCTTGTGATCAAACCCTAATTGCGTATAAAGGGGTTGAGCAAGATTCTGCTAATTGGTCGCGCGTGCATTTCAGGATGTGGGAATCAGGAGGTAGTTATTTTATTGTAGATGCGGGATCAAGACACGGCACATATGTAAATGATAAAAGGGCAGATTCACCAACAGAAGTTAAGTTAGGAGATAAAGTATATACAACAACAAGAAGTTTTGCTTCTTTTCCCTCAGACGCATTCAATGACCTATTCTATGAAGCAGTTGCTAAAGGGGATTAATAAATTCTAAATGATGCAAAGCAAATATAGAAGAGGACATATCGGAAGTTTTGGAAAGTATAGACCATAATATATTCAACAATTGCAATTCATATCTTGTCTTAGGTACTAAAATATTAAGGTTGTTTATTATAGCTTCTTTTACGCTTACAAGATTATTAAGATTATCTACTGAAAATTTGTAGATTAATTCATAATAGGAATAAAAGAATTTATTTACTTCTTTGTATAAATCTAATATTTCCATGGGTATTTTATTGGTATTTTTTGACAATTGAACACATATTGCCTTATACTCATCACATATTTTTTCTAAGTTCCATATTATTGTAGTAATAAATTGCTGCTTATCTAACTCTCTATAAAAACCCTTATTAATCAACCTGATGCAAAAACTAGTCAACTGATTGTTGCTCATCTCTAAATTTATTAATGATAAAAGATTTTCAAATTGTCCTGCTTCAATTGCTTCCAAGCTTGAATTAGATAAGGATATTGTAACTAAAAAAGCTCTCCTTAAAGTAGAGTTAAATTCAGAATCAACTTCATTTGATATGTTTTTAAGAACTACCTTCTTGCCTGTCTGTTCTATAACAACAAATCCAAGCAATAAATTTTTGATTAAATCTTGTATAACATCATTTAATTTTGGCTTGTTGTAATAAAAAGTTATTTCATCATAGCCCAATTTATGCAAGGCAGAAGCAGCATATCTTAAAGTACGCTCATTAAAATTATCTATATTAAAAGAAATATTCCTAACTTCAGTTTCGTTTTTAATAATTTTTATTAAAATATTATTGCCTAATTCTTCTAAATCAAGTTCATCACCTTTTTTAATATTAAACCTTCTTATCCATTTATTAGGCAAGGATATAACAGATGTTTTTCCAGCAAGCTGAATAACTTTTCTTTTCATCAAAAAATACAGAAATATCACCCTATAAACATTATTATAAGGTATTATATAATTCTTAATAACTAAATATAAATATTAAAGCCACCAAATACTTATAGAGGTGATTTTAAAATGCTTGACAGGAAGGAAATGCTGATTTTGGCAAATTTAAGAAACAATGCAAGAGAAACATTAACAATAATGAGTAGAAAAACATCAATACCAATTTCTACTATATTTGAAAAAATAAAGAATTATGAATCAGGATTAATAAAAAAATATACCTCAATAATAGATTTCACTAAATTAGGATATAATACAAGAGCCACAATATTAATAAAAGTTAATAAGGAATATAGAGATAGATTAAGAGAACACCTATTAATAAATAAATCATTAAACAACGTGTATAAAATTAACAATGGTTATGATTTCCTTATAGATGGTATATTTAAAGAAATAAAAGATGTAGAAGTGTTTTTAGACAAACTGGAGAATGAATTTGGAGTAACAGATAAATACGTTTATTATGTAGTTGATGAAATAAAGAATGAGGATTTTTTCAGCAGCCAGGAATATGTAAATTTTACAATCAAATAATTATTTTTTTTCTATTTGAATTAAATTATCATAATCATTAAGTTTCTTTACTCCAAAACAATTATCATAAAAACTGCATTGCCCATCTCTCCACTTGCACCATGGACCAGGATTCTTATCATAATCTTCTATATTATCGGTCTGTGTATTTAATTTTATTAATTCACATTCTCTTTTAGCCTTCTCAATTAATTCTTCATTAACATTAACATATTTCTTAGTTCCGTGCCTTAAAAAATGTAACCCTAATTTATGGGGTAATTTTCCATGTTTCTCATGAAACATCAAAGCATATATTGCTAATTGCAATTTATAATCTTCGGTAACATTATCTCTAGAGCTTGTTTTATAATCTAAAATATAAATGTCTCCATTGAAATTTAGTATTGCATCCAAATAACCATGTACATTATGTTTTTCAGAATAAAAATAAACTTCAGTTTCTGGTTTAATTTTATTAAATGCTTCCTGAAATGTAACACCATTTATTACAGAATTCAAGGTTGCTAAAAAATCTTCAATAAAGTTTTGAAGCATATACATGCTGTCATTATAATAATGCCTTATAGTTTCTTTATCATTCTCTAGTCTTAACAAAGCAGGTAGGGCAGTTGTCCAAGCACTATTAAATAAATGCATTAAATTTTGTCTTAAAGCAACTTCATAATTTGATTTGTCTATGTTATTAATATCTATCTTAAAAAAATTTTCTAAAGCATCATGAACTGCTTTTCCAGTTAAAGTAGATATACTGTCTTTTCTTGGCAAATTTAACTTATAAGTATAATAATACTTCCTTTTGCATAAATTATAAGTATTAATGCTTGATGGAGATTCTAATCTAGTCATATAGCCTCTTTTCTCTATTTTTTTCTTATTAAATCATTAATTAAGTTTTCTATAAATTTAAATAGCCTTAAAATTATATTTAGCAGAACAATTAAAGTTATAAATTATGTAAAATTTTTAATAAGATGAATAAATATTTAGTGGCTTTAGCATTAACATTAACTGGTTGTTTGCCAAAAAATATCTTAACTAGATCTTCATTAGAAAATACATGCATCGCACTCACTCAAAGAATTGATATTAAAGACCTACATAGAGAAGATAAAGCAGCAAGTTGCCGAGCTTATCTTGGATTAGAAAGCTATAGGCTTAGTTCAATGACTGTTTTATTGCAATTGAATGCCAGTTATGCTGCTTTAACTTCAGGGAGTTTTAAAGAAATAATTGAAGGAAGTGGAACTAAATATGAAGAAGGAAAATATCCTTGTAGTGTTGTACAAGAGGGTATTATTAGAGCAGTAGGAAAACTAGAAGGGGATCTACCAAAGGAAGAAGAAAAGTTAGAAAACCAGCATCCCAAATTATTAGGATCAAAAGAATATGTAGAAATGAAATATAGATTTCATGCAAATCTAAGAGACTTAAAAATAAGAATTTTAGATTACAAATGCCCTGCTGAACCTAAAGAAACCCCCAAAACAATCCCGCAATCAGGAACACTCTCTTATGATTTTAGTATTGCATTAAATAGAATTTAAAAATTATTTTTATTAAAAAGTATGAAAACGCACCAAAACCAAATCGTTCTGAGATGTAGTAAACAAGGCTAATAAATAATAATTTATCTTCAATTTAAATATTTATTTTTATGAACATTTAAATAATATCGTATAAAATATTTAACGAAATAATCTTCATCTTTCTTAAATGCTTTATAATAGGATTTCCTTTTTTTATAAGTTATAATAATCATCGGGTAACCTGCACACCATAATATATAATTCATTAATAATCTTCCCACTCTGCCATTGCCATCTCCAAATGGATGTATGACCTCAAACTTATAATGTGATCTGGCAGCAAGTTCAACAGGATTAAGACTTTTATTTTTTTGAATAAATATAATGAGTTTATTCATTAACTCTTTTACATCTTGCCAGTCAGGTGCAATATAATCACCCACCCTAACAAGATATTCCCTATATTTTCCAGCTATATCAAATTTAGAGGCAGAAAATACTTCATTATGCCATTTTAATAATAAAGCTTCAGATATTTTTTCTTCTTTTGATAGCATTTCAAAAAAAACTTTGGCATGTGCCTCAGTTTCTTTAACATCTTTCAGAGCTTTGTTTGGAGAAATACCATGTTCTAATATATCTCTAGTTTCTTCTAATGTTATTGTAGAGCCCTCTATTGCATTTGTATTATAAGTAAAAGCAATAGCTAATTGTTTTAGTTCTTTTTCTTTTACACTATTTGGAAATTTTTTCCATTCTTTTTGAAAATTATTTTTTACTGCATTAAGTTTTAAACTAAGTTCATATGAACTTTCTTTCATGAGTTCCTTTTTCAATTTTTTTAATTTTTCTTTAGAAGGTATTTTCTTACCAAGATATACTTCTTTTGTAATAACTTTATTATTTTTCCTAAAAGAATATTGTAAATAATAAAATTCTCCTGTACCTTTTTTTCTTTTTATTATTCCCATATATTTATTACCATTACAAAGTATTTAAATATATGTTTCTAGTATATTTGTAAGCACACCATAGAAAAACTTAGATAAGCCTTAAATCAGAGTTTTGTTCTAAAGCGGAAAAAGTATGAAAACGCCGCGAGATTTAGTTTTTCTGAGATAGGATAATATTTTGTAAAGAAATATTATTATTTTGTAATATTTTTCTTTACAAATTCTAACAATGGATTAAAACAAGCCCTCGCAATAGAAATAGCGTCTTCAGCTTCAGCTTTAGATGGAATATAACCATAGTAATTAATATTATGCCTAAGCTTTCTTAATGTATCAATTAGAATTATAGGTCTTTCTGTTTTTACTTGCATGTTCTCTAATTCTCTAATCTGTTCTATATGGTCTTGAGAAACAATTCCCTTAGAAATAAGACTAGCGTCACCAAGCATACGAAAACATTCATAAATATTTCTTATAACATTAAATGCAGAATCTTCAGTAATTGGTAATTTTAATGTATATTGCATTTCTCTCTCTGCGGCTTGTAATATACTTAAACCATTTTTTCTATCAGGATGTTTTATTCTTTGATTCATGGCCTTACCTCAAGAAAACCATCTAAGACAATACCATTTGCAATATTAGCAAAAAGATTTAAATCCATTTTGTTTCGAGAAAATATATGCATATTAACAACAACATTTTTTCTATAGCCAAGTTCACCAATAGTTCCAAGCGGTCTAATTTCTAAGTCCTTATTGTCTAAAGTTTCAACAGCTATATCAACATCACTTGTTTCAATATCTGTTCCCCATCTATAACTTCCAAAAAGGATAATTGACCTTGATTGTGGAATAATTTTATAAATAGCTTCTATTACACCAGATTGATAAATTTTACTTAAATGATATGGCATTTTCCTAGTGAGAATATAACCATGTTTAGAATCAGCAAATAAGATCCAAGATTTTCCAGCAATTTCTCTATGAAGAAAATTTTCACGTATTAAAGACTCCACAACTTCCTTTGTAGCTGTTTTTGAAGATCTAATTGATTTTGCAAGTTCATTCAAACCAATTCTTGTATTAGGATAAGCATAAAACCAAACAAGGCATTTATCATAAGTTCTTTCAAGTTCATTTACATTAACATTTTTTAAAATTTGATTCTTTGATTTCATATAAATGGGGAACATAAAGAACTATATAAACTTTATTATTACCATGTGGTGTTAAAAAAGCTTAAATGGACTTTATTAAAACCACAGGTGGGTAATATACAATTATTTTTAGAAAGATTCGACAAGAAATAAATTGTTTTTTAATGTTTAGATTTATTTAACTATAATTTAAAATTAGCTAAATAATCCTTTATATTTTTCAGTTCCTTATTTATTGCTTCGCCTTCAGTATGTTTTCCTTCTTTTATTCTAGTCTGCGAGAAAACTGTCAAGCTTTAGCTTGACTGACAGACCTTTAGGTCTGAGATGAACGCAGTGTAGAAGTAATATTTTTCTAGTTAAAAATTAAAATAAAAACTGCGTAGAGGAGTTTGCGCGTGCATTGTTCCAGCTTTGCTTAGTGTGAACTCTAGCTCTACGCAGGAGCTAAAAATGGAAAACACATACCTAAACTTTAACCATTCTGTTGGAACTAACTTCTGGCATTTAGAATGGTGTCCTAAATTCAGGTACAAGATATTTAGGAAAGAGAAGAATAAAAACTTTTGTATTATCGCTTTGTATGAAGCAGCTAAGAGATACGGAATAGAATTTAAAACTCTTAATGTACAAGCAGATCATTTGCACGCAGTAGCAAGTTTACCTAAGGGAATGTCTGATGTAAAAGCAGTAAACTTGCTCAAGGGATTTACAAGTTTTTTACTTTTTAGGTTAGTGCCTAAATTTAGAAAAAGATATCCTAAAGGTGCTTTGTGGAGCCAGGGATACTTCTCAGCAACTGTTGGATTTAGTGACCTAGAAAAAACAATAAACTATGTGAACAACCAAGACATGCATCATTGCTTAGTTTCAAATTAAAGAAGCTCAGGCCTTTAGGCCTGAGAGGACGTCACTTCTTTAAGAAGATCTTCATAACAGCCTTCTACAAATATAAGTAAGCCATTAATTGCTTTTTGACTAAATCCACTTGGTGGCATTTTTTCCTCCTATTTTACCATTTTCTTCTGTAAACACTTAATTTTTCTTCTTCTTTCCCATATACTGCTGGAGCAGTTTCACAGCCAGAAATATCAGAAATTATTCTAACCAATTTTCCTTTTTTATCTAAAGAATACTCACAAGCCCCAAAATCGGCAATAAATCCATCACTAGTTGGTGTTATTTCATGATACCCAAAAGACTTAGGCCAACCTCTTTTATCTAAAAGATATGTAGAGGCTCCTTTTCTACCATAAATATTTTCTTGTAAGTCTCTCCAAATATCATGAAGATCATCATTTTTAGGTAATGTTTCCTGGCATCCCAATAATGATACTAATCCTACAATCATATTTTTTGCTTTCATTGTTCATCATAGAATATTAACACAAATTAGTATATTTAATATAGTAGTAATTATATACTACTACTATGGAAATAAGCGAACTAAAAAAATTGGGACTTTCTGATTCTGAAGCAAGACTCTATTTAGTCTTGTTAAAAGTTGGGGCTGTAGAGGTACAAAAACTTGTAGAAGAAACAGGGTTGTACAAGGCAAATGTCTATGAAAGTCTTGAAAGATTATGTGATAAAGGAATTATCTCAAAAGTAATTGAAAATGGAAAAAGAGTATACCAATTACAAAAACCAGAAGCACTTATAGAATTTGTTCAAAAAAAGAAAACAGAAGTTGAAGAACAAGAACAAATAGCAAAAAAACTTGCAGAGAAAGTTAAACTAACTAAAAAACATATTCATACATCAGAAACAGCAAACGTATTTAGGGGATTTTCTGGAGTAAAACAAATTTATTCTGAGATAATCGAAGAAAAATTAGATTACCTAGTATTTGGCAGTCCAAAAGAATCAGAAATGATTGGAGAATATTACTGGAAAAATCTTCATGCAAAACAAAAAGAAAATAGAATCAAAGCAAGGATGATTTTTAATAAATCTTTAAGATCCTGGAAAGGAATAATGCCTAAAGACATAACCGAAGTGAAATTCTTTGATGAAGAATTTGAACCTTTAACAGAAACAACAATTTATGGAAATAAAATTGCTTTCGTTATCTGGACAGAAAAACCTGTAGTGACTATAATCAATAATGAACATGTAACTTATTCTTATAGACAAATATTTGAATTATTATGGAAACAAGCAAAAACATAAAATATCTCGGTTCAGTTCCGTTTTACAAAGAAGATTTTATATACACAAAGAACTATTTACCTCTAGAAATTGCCTGTTCATTAGCAAATACTAAGCGAACCGGCGTTAAACTGACCGGAAGACGACCTGTAAGTGAATTACAGGAAAAGTCCAAAAGTCATTAAATCATAATAAAATGCTTAGAGAAGCCTTAAATCAGCGTTTTGTTCTATAGCGGAAAAAGTATGAAAACGCCGCCACCCGGATTTGAACCGGGATACCCTTTCAGGTCTAGCTTTACGGTATATTTTCCAGGTTCACTATAAGGGAGAATCTTACTCTAGTGCCATACCGGATTAGGCGATGGCGGCAATTTTTTTTAATTTCTCCATTTTAGATGTATGATTAAAACCAATTTCATTTAAAAACTTAATCCTTTCAGATTTTTTATTAATTATTAAAATATATACTATATTCCATTTTTTATTCTTTGGTTGATAAATGTAATTTTTTGAGTCTATATTAAATTCATTTAATAACCTTTTTATATCTCCTATTCCTTTCTCATTAACTGTTTGTATTTTAATTTGTTTTTTGCCTACATATCCTTCACAATCATAAATAGCCCTAAGCCATTCTTTTTTAGCATTTTTAGATTTTAAAATTTTCATTGGTGCTCTCCACTCAAGTTTTCCAAAATTTCCTAATTTTAATAAATCCTCTACCACAATTTTAGAGTAAATTGTTAAAGAAAAGAAGTTTCCATTGTCTTTTATCTTTGGTTCTTTTTTATATATTTTTATAAAAGCCTCTCTGAAAGAATTTACTAATGAAATATGGTCTGGATAGAATCTAGTTATATAATGAGTGGGATTATTATTTAATTTTCTTATTAGAATATTTCCATCGCCCGCTAAATAACCACATATTCTAGCCTTCAATATTGGGTTGTTATTAATTAATGCTTTTTCTTTTTTATGAATTTTATTCCACCTTATAATAGCTACTTTTTTATTATGGCTTTTAATATCCATATTTTCTCAAGGTTTTATAACTATTAAAAACTTTCTAATTTAGTGCCATACCATGTTAAGCTATCGCGGCAACTGTAATCTGAAAACATATATTTTCTTTATAAATTTTGGGTTTTGACAACGCTTTGACTACAAAGGTTATATGTTTTGAAAACTGTTTTAGGAGAAAACAATGGAAAAACAACTATATAATCAAAGATATTTGGATGTGAGGCGCAGAAATACCCTTAAAAAAGCACTGAGATTACAAAATACTTTTCGTGATTTATTTTCGCACAAGTCAGAAAAGGAATTACACTTTATGCTTTCCCAGTGTGCTCACTTTCATTACAGACAGAAAAATCAGCCATTAAATGAAGAATGCAAAGTAATGTATGAATATTTACTAACACATAATTATAATCCTTACACAGTCTACAAATGGTTCTTGATTTTTGCAACTGATGAAATTATAAGAGAAGAAATTGAAACTAATAGTTTATCACAAAAACAGGCAAAAAATGTTGTTTATACAAGAATAAAACAAAAGGAAATAAGCAGAACATTCAATTTTATGGAAGAAGCCAGAAAAACCATTTGGGAGTTGTTGTCATATGACTAGAACAAAAATACCAAAGGCAGTAAGGCTTCCTAACGTTTTTACAAAAGAGCAGTTATTGGAATTATTCGATAATATAGAAGAGGCTGATGTAATGCTTGCTGTAATTTTAGGTGGTTTTTGCGGCCTAAGAATTGGAGAAGTTTGTAAACTAAGAAAAGAAAATATAGATTTTGGAAGAAAGCAGTTAAAAGTTGTTAATGGCAAACTTCCAGGAAAAACTTTGGCAGGCCATGGAAAAGACAGAGTAGTTCCTATAATAGAAAAAATAATTCCTTTGCTTAAAATGTGGTGCGAAATAAAAAAAGGTGATTATTTATTTGAAAGCTTGTCTTTGGCAGATCAGCCAATAACACAGCAGCATTTATACAAAAAATATAAAATTACAATGAAAAGAACTAAGTTTTATAGTATAGAAAAGAAAAACAAGAAAGGGCATTCATTATCTAGATATAACTTTCATACATTAAGGCATACTTACGCTACAATGTTATGGGAGAAAACAGGAGATATTTATGCTGTCAAGCAGGCTCTAGGTCACAATGATTTGGAAACCACAATGATTTACACACATACAAGCGATAGAGCTCTGCAGCAGAAAGTAAACAATGCTTTCGATATCACATCTAAAAATAGTATTCATATCAATCATAAGTTACCAAAAGAAACTGAAAATCCTGTTGAAATATTAAAAATTAGATTAGCTAAAGGAGAAATTGATCCTGAAAAATATGTCTATTTAATAAATAAATTAATAGAAGTTTAATTAAAAATAGCATTTTGGCAACAAGATGACTACAAACCTTTTATTCTATTTTTCTTTAATATATTTATGAAAACAAAATGCAAATTATGCAAAAGGACTACTCAGCCTTGTGAAATCAAGTTAAATAAGGAAAATTTATGTAAAGACTGCTTTGACTTTCTGCTTTCAAAATACAAGACTATTGAGAAAGTAAGGAAAATAACAGGGCAATATCATGGAGGTAAAAAATGATTCAGAAAATATATGTAAAAATAAAATTAAGCAAGAAAGGGAATGGTGGTAAAATCAAAGAGAAGATTTTGAGATTTAATAAATGGATTTACTGGAGGTGAATAAATGAAAATAAATAAGATACTTGGATACTTTTTAGGATTATTATTAGTTATACTTCCATTTGCTTATTCAGTTCATGCAGTAGAAATACAGCCTCCAAATCAGAATGATATTAATGTCTTTAATAAAATATTAGAGCCAGTAATGAAAGTCTATAATTTTGTTAAGTATTCAGCTTCAGTTCTAGCTTTATTGTTTTTAATATTTGCAGCCATTAGTATGTTTACTAATGATAATCCTATGGAAAAAGACAAGGCTAAATCAAAAATGATGTATATTGTTGTTGGCTTGATTGTAATTTGGATTGCCCCAATAGCTGTTAATTATTTGACTGTATAATCCTATCTCTCTTTTTGAGAGATTTTTAAGGATAACTTATGTGTGACTGTACCGCTTGATCTACTTAGTAGAGAAGGTATGGTGACTAGACAGGCAATATTTTAATTAATAAACTTTAATTCCCCAAATTGATTTCCTAATTCAACAGTGAAATCATAAAATTTAGGATTAAAGTTATCCCCATAAACTCCAACTTTAAAGATATATTTACCAGGAATTAATTTGTTTAATAATTTCACTGGTATAGGATAATCTTTTCCATTTACATATAAACGTCTCTTTGTGCCATATTCATAAACTAAATCTATTAGATGAGTTTCACCCTTAGACAAATCATTTTTATAGTTGTTATAACAAACCCAAGGAAGAGGAAATTGACTAAATGGATGCATTTTTTCATGATTTGAATTATATATACCCAATAGTTTTACATAACAATTCTTTGCTTTATTAGAAAAGAAACCACTTTTATTAATCAATTTAAGGCGAAGCCACCTACTTTTAATTTGGGATTCTTCACCACAATCTTCTATGCATTCTTCGTCATTCTTTGCTTCCATTGAAATTCTTGGCTTAAGTATATAAGGAATTATAAAATCTTTCAGAGCCGTGAATACAAGGGCTACAATTGCTATTATTATAGATATGTGATTTTTTAAAAAATCCCAAATCGCAATTAGACTGCCTTTTATTAGAATGGTTATAAATCCCATTGATTTTGCTAATGAAATTAATCATTATAAGTTTATTGGTATTACTTCTCCTAGTTATCCCACTATCTCTTGCTTCTTTTAATTGCTCTTTAACTTCAAATTCCCAACAGTGCTCTCAAATAATAAATTCAAATATTAACGAAACTCAAAAAGATCAATTATTAAGTTCTTTATTATACAATTCAACAAATTATCCAGATCATGAATTTATTTTTAATTATAATACAAATATTAAAATAAATTCAAGCATAGAAAAGCTAACTATAATTAATTCCA